>JAIBAJ010000016.1 GCA_019695265.1 Bacteroidia bacterium
CAGTTCCAAGTCCGTGGCATTTTGGACAAGCTCCGTAGGGTGAATTAAAAGAAAAGGTATTGGGTTGAGGATCTTCGTAACTAATTCCCGTACTGGGGCACATCAGGTTACGGCTATATTGTTTAAGCAGGTTAGAATCCAGGTCCATCACCATCAATTCACCTTTTCCTTGTTTTATGGCTGTTTGAACAGATTTATAAATTCGCTCCCTGTCCGATTCTTTGGCAATTATCCGATCAATCACCACTTCGATATTATGGATTTTATAGCGATCCAATTTGGGTTTGGAGGATACATCCATAATTTCCCCATCCACTCTGACCTTGGAATAGCCTTGTTTTTGAATTTGTTCGAACAATTCGCGGTAATGCCCTTTTCTACCTTTAACGATGGGAGCAAGAATAGCTGTTTTCTTACCGGCGAAGTTGCGGAGAATAGTATCTACGATTTCCTCGTCGGAATATTTTTGCATCAACTCACCCGTATTAAACGAGTAGGCTTTTGAGGCACGGGCAAATAATAAACGGAGGAAGTCATAAATTTCAGTAACCGTTCCGACGGTGCTTCGCGGGTTGCGGTTGGTAGTTTTTTGCTCGATGGAAATAACCGGACTCAAGCCATTAATTTTGTCCACGTCCGGCCTTTCCATATTGCCCAAAAACTGGCGGGCATAGGCATTAAAACTTTCCATATAGCGTCGTTGTCCTTCTGCATAAATGGTATCAAAAGCCAGGGATGATTTTCCACTTCCGCTAAGTCCGGTGATAACCACCAGTTTATTTCGAGGAATAGAAATATCAATATTTTTAAGGTTATGTTCTCTGGCCCCGAGTACTTCAATAAATTCTTCTTCGGCTGCTACAAGGGGATTATTCATACAGGGCAAATATCGGAAATGGAGAGGTAATTTGACAGAAATTGGAAAAATATTCTCATCATTTTTTCAAACCAAGGATGAACGGCAAGATATTTGCGTGGTGGAGGCTCCAATCAAGAAAATGCCAAGGATACAACCTGTACTTTTCTATTTATTTTTAGTTGGAACACTGATATGTTTAGGGCTGATAAGTTCGGAGATGGTTCATGCCCAAAGCATTCAGTTGGAAGGCCGTGTTTTTTCAATTGAAAAAGGCAAACCAGGATTACCATATGTAGCCATTTCGGTACCCGGAACCAACAATGGAACCTTAAGTGATAGTGCAGGAAATTTCAGCATCAGGTTAAGCAAGTCTGCCGATAGTTTAAGTTTTTCATGTATTGGATTCAAGCGATTAACTGTTTCGGTAAAAAATACTTCACGTATGGAAGTAGGTTTAGAGCCAGAAGTTTTCCAACTAAAGGAAATTGCAGTAAAGCCGGGAGAGAATCCGGCATTTGAAATCCTTAGGAAAGTAATAGAAAATAAGGAAAGAAACAATCCACAAAATATAGCATATTACTCCCTGGATCGATATGAAAAGACCCGGTTTGACTTAAATCATTTTACCGACAAGCTAAAGAAAAATGCACTGCTTAAACCATTTGATTTTATTTGGAACTATTCCGATACAACAGGAGACAGCATTACCTTTTTACCGGTATTATTTAGCGAAACAGCGAGTAAAGTTTACCATCGGTCCAATCCTAAAAGCACTAAAATTTACATACAGGCCACCCAAACTAAGGGCTTAAAAGGTCCCAAGATTATGAAATTTGCCCAGGACATGAACCTGGAAACTGATATCTATTCCAATTTTGTCAGCATTCTTGAAAAGCCCTTTCCTAGCCCGATTAACGATAATTTCAAATTGTATTACAAATATGTTTTGGCAGGCGATACCATTTACACCAAGGACGACTACCCTTGTCGGAAAATATATTTTAAACCCCAAAACCCGGGGGATGTGGCATTTACCGGCAGCATGTATATTGACACTTTGAGTTGGGCTGTAGTTCAAGTTGATCTGCAATTTTCGATTCAGGCAAATGTGAATTTTGTTCGCAACTACTACGTTCAGCAACACTACAGCAAGCCCGATTCATTGCATTGGATGCTAACCAAAAGTGAGTTGTTAGGCGATTTTACGGTGGTAGAAAATTCAAGTGAGCTAACCGGCTTTTTTGGAAGAAAACTGCTAGTAAACCGCAACATACAACTCAACCAAGCGATGGACGACCATTTTTACAGAAATGCAAGCATACCAATAGAATTAGATTCGGCTAAAGAAACTACGGAAGAGAAATGGGCAAGCCTTCGACCTTATGGTTTAAGCAACTACGACAAAGGTGTTGTTCAAATGACCGATAGTTTGGCAAGTGACAAAAAATTTAAGCGACTAGCCAAGACAACCCTAACTGTTACTAACTCCTGGTTTCCAACTGATTATTTAGAGTTAGGTAATATCTGGACTTTTTATAGTTATAACTTATATGAAAAATCCAGATTAAAATTTGGCTTACGTTCGGGAAAAAAGGTAGACAAGCATGTAGATTTTGATGGTTATGCAGCTTATGGATTTGGTGACAAACAATGGAAATATGGAGGTCATTTTAATTGGAATTTTGGAATTAAGAACGATTTTCACCGTAAACATACCTTAGGCATTTATTACCGGCACGATTTAAACCAAAACGGTCGTACCGAAAACATGATACCCTTAGACCATATTCTAACGACCTTAATAAGAACCGATAAATTAAAATTTCGAACATTCAATACCGACATGCACCTATTTTACGAAAGGCAATGGTTAGCCGGTATTGCCACCCGGATTACTGCTTTTCATAAGCGTATTCAAAATTACGGCAGTTATCGTTTTTCGACCGGAATGGATTCGGGGCATTTTGCGATTGTAGAAGAAATCCGGGATGCAGGTTTACAGTTTTCGTTTCGAATAAATTATGGCAAGGCAAATACCGATGCGAGGTTTGGAGATGGATACGGAGGAAGAAACATTTCCAAATGGCCATGTTTATCAGGAGAATTTACATGGAGCAAGGCAGGCATATGGGGAAGTGGATTTGAGTACAAAAAAATGAGAGCAAGAGTAGAAAACAGAACCAAATTAAACCGATTAGGATATTTGGATTGGATGCTTGAAGGAGGAAAAATTTGGGGAAATGCAGCTTGGCCCTTGCTGTTTACACCGGCAGCCAATCAAATGGTACTAGGAGACAAGCTTGCCTTTAATTTAATGAATTATTTAGAATTTGTTTCAGACCGCTATATTACCTTCCAAGGAGAATACCATTTAGATGGATTGATTTTAAATTACATTCCCTTGGTGAAGAAATTAAAGTGGAGGGAATTTGTATTTGGGAAGGCCTATTATGGAGGATTAGATAAGGGCAATGGCAACAATTTGGATTTTCCTTTGTTGTACGCGAGTCAAGCCATAGGTCGCCCGTATTATGAGGTAGGTTTTGGGTTAGAGAATATATTCAAAATTGCAAGGATTGATTTTGTTTGGAGATTGGATTACAGGGGAAATCCAGGTACGTATGGGTTTATAGTGAAGCCATCGTTTTATTTCAGATTTTAGGGGTGTTAATAAATTCGAAAAATAAAATAAAAATCATTTGAAATTTTACTATTTTTTAATTATGACGGTTTAAACCGTCATAAAGAATTATTTTAAAAAATTAACAATTTTAGGCCTTTTGCTTCAATTCTAAAGTTATTTACCCAGCGACCTGTCAGCAATTATTTTCACCAATACAAATTAAAAACAACTTAATAACTATTTTTGACAACTTATGACGGTTTAAACCGTCAATAAGTTGTTTCCGATATTAAAATATAACTTATTAACTTACCTTATTCATGAGTTCATCCTTTTCCAGAATTTGGATCCATGCGATGTGGACCACCAAAAATCAATCTCCACTAATTCAAACATCTTTTCGGCCAAAACTCAATGAAATTATTGCAATTCAGTTTCAGGAAATGGGCTGTCACCTCGAAGCAATTTCAGCCATGTCTGACCATATTCATTGCTTATTCCTACAGAACAAATCCAAAAACACAGCCGAAATAATAAAAACAGTCAAAGGCAACTCTTCCCACTTAATTAATTTTGGGAACCTTTTACCTGAGAAATTCTCTTGGCAAAAAGGATATGCAGCTTTTGCTGTTTCACATACTGAAATAGAATCTTCTATTAAACTTTTCGCAGACCAAGACTTGATTCATTGCAACAGCACTTACAACCAAGAGCTGGAAAAAATCTTAATCATTAATGGATTAGAAAAAGATTTACAAGATAGCCTTTCCTATAAAGAAAGGTATCGGCTTCGATTCAATACTATCCCAAATTACAAGAAAGATCATTTTATTTCAAAATCTACCTCAAGAACTTAATCAATTTTGTTTCCCCATTGGTTTGAATCCGAACAAAATAGACCCCTTGGGATAAGTCAGATAAATCAACGTCTAATTTATAAGTGCGCTGACCTTCACAGGATCTATTAAAAATCCGTTCACCTAATCCGTTCAAAACTTCCAAATACAAGGCAGATTGATTTGTCAACAATGCTTTAACCTCATATCTGCCATCGCCTTGAGGGTAAAAATCCACTTTCATCTGAGTTGGCGTTTGGGCCATTCCTACAGTAACCAGATCCAATGCTTGATTAAAGGTATCACTTTTACATAAATTAGTGGCAACCAAACTTACCTGATAGACTCCATTATCCGGGAAAGTATGGGTTGGATTTTCTTCGATGGAAGTAGTACCATCACCAAAATCCCAAAGAAATCCATCTGCGTGACCACTAGTATTAGTAAAGTTCACTGTATTTCCTCCACCGGACTGAGCAACAAAACCGGAAAAAATCAAGGCAGTATTACCACAAAAACTAGCTTTTTTTATAAATACCCCGCTATCATAAATTCCATCACTCACATCAGCAATAGCAATTTTAAAGTGGTAAGTATCTAATGGATTTACTGCGTGATAAAGAGGAATTGGCACAGTAAAACCATCATATTGGAAGAGATTTGCTATTTGTCCGGAATCATTTGACATAAAATAGGACGAATTAACATTTGGGTTAATCGTATTCACCGAAATAGGATCGGAAGTTCCAGGTACTAAAGCCAAATTATCGGTATTTAATATTCCGGGGCCTGAAATCCAAAACGCAAACACATCATTAAAACTGGTTCCAACATATTCCGGATATTCTTCAGAACCAAAAACAAACTGAGAAGCATAGATAGTATCGGCCATTGGTATAAAATCAAAATCCAAAACACAGGCGTCGTAAGTCTGCCCACTTTGTGGAACCAGGGCATTCAATTGAAAATCGCCCGGACCAGAAATATTATACCCAACATTTTGAGCTGAATTTGGGCCATTGGCCATCACTGCCATTCCTGAAGTCATTAACAAACCATCATTGAAACCTAACAAACCCAAACTATCATGATAAATCCCCATGGATTGCAAAAAAGGAGTAGTAATATGAAAATTCAGAATTTCAACACAGCTTCCAAACAAGGTAGCGGCAATAACACTATCGGGTCTTGGGCTATTAATATCACTAACAATCGGACCAATACTTTTGGGGAATGGCCCGGAATAACCAATTCTTTTTTGTTGGGCTTGGCTTAATTCAATAAACCCTAAAAGCAAAATAAAACCAAATAGTATTACTTTTTTCATTGCATAATTTTTTCAAATATAGGCAAATAAGCTGATTAGGCAAATTCTCTTTTGCATCTGCCTATATCTTTGTTAATATTCTTCCGGATAATACTGAATTCATCCAAATGCATTTCCCTAACTTTGCACTACATTATGAATATACCCAAAGGAAAATTAATCTCCATAGGAGGCAATGAAGACAAAGGTTCTGATCCTGAACGCGGAATTCAAAATCGCAACAATTTGAACTTTTTCGAATTGCAGATTTTACAAAGGATTAAGGATGAAATGAACAATCCGAATCCACATATTGAAGTGATAACTACTGCTTCTAACATCCCTTTGGAGGTTGGAGAAAACTACCTGGATGCATTTGGAAAATTAAATGTTAAAGATGTACAGGTGATGCATATTCGCAATCGGGAAGACACCCAAAATCCGGAGTTCATTGAACGTATTAAAAAAGCGGACGGAGTACTGTTTACAGGTGGAAACCAGCTTCGATTAAGTATGATTTTTGGTGGTACTGACATTTTAAACATATTACATGAACGTTATTTAAACGAACCTTTTGTTATTGCCGGAACCAGTGCAGGAGCAATGGCTATGAGTAATACCATGATATACGAAGGCAGTTCTGCCGAAGCCTTACTAAAGGGTCAAGTGAAAATAACCACCGGATTGGCCTTCATGAAAGATGTAATCATTGATAGTCACTTTGTAAAAAGAGGTCGATTTGGACGGTTAGCACAAGCTGTTGCAGCCAACCCGCAGTGTATCGGAATTGGATTGGGCGAGGATACCGGGGTTTTGGTAACTGAAGGAAATAAGCTGGAGGCAATTGGCTCCGGGTTAGTCCTTATTTTTGATGGTCATTCCATCCGACATACCAACATAGCCGACATTCAGGATGGGAACCCAATCAGTATAGAGAATTTGATTGTGCATGTGATGTGCAAAGGCAATCACTACCACCTTAAACAAAGAAAATTCTTCCCGCACTTGAATTCAGTAATGGCTTAGGTATGAAAAAATGGAAAAAAGCAAGTATGCTATTGGTTCTTTTGACCATGAGTGGAACTGGTCTTGTCTTCTTTTCCAACCGCGTTGTAATCGATTCAACCAAACATTTACATTCCTCTTCAGTTCAGAATATCCCTTCTTTACCAACTTGTTTGGTTTTAGGAACTTCCCAATTTTTGAAAAATGGGAAACCCAATTTATACTTTTCAAGAAGAATTGATGCTTGTGAGAATTTATGGAAGTCGGGGAAAGTTAAAAAATTTATTGTAAGTGGAGACAACCGAAAGCATAGCTACAACGAAGCTTTTGATATGCGAATAGCCTTAATTCGCCGTGGAATTCCTGACTCATGTATTCATCCGGATTATGCAGGTATTCGAACCC
Source organism: Bacteroidia bacterium (assembly GCA_019695265.1). Lineage (NCBI taxonomy): Bacteria > Pseudomonadati > Bacteroidota > Bacteroidia > Bacteroidia bacterium. The sequence goes on from JAIBAJ010000016.1 coordinate 7,035, forward strand.
TGGATTCTGTGGTGAGAAGTAAGGAAGTTTTTGGACAGGATTCAATCCTTATAGTTTCACAAGAATTTCACAACCAACGAGCTATTTATATCGCTCAGCATAGAGGCATTTATGCATTTGGATATGATGCAGAAGATGTAAATTTGAGATACGGTTTCAAAACAAAATTAAGGGAATACTTTGCAAGGGTTAAAGTTTTAGTGGACATCCATATTACCCACAAAAAACCTAGACATTTAGGCCCCCAAATCCACATCTAGCATGTTGGAAGCCATTCTCATCACCCTCCTTCATTTTTCCATATTAAGTTATGTAATTTGGAGGCATCCCTTTTTTCAACTGAGAGGAATTCCAAACCATTGGTCATTGATTGGCTTTTGGATCAAAATCTTGGGAGGATCTGCCTTAACTGCCATCTATACCTTTTATTACACCGACCGAAGTACCGCAGACATTTACAAGTATTTCGATGATGCCAAGATAATTTACCAGTCTGTATATACCAACCCTATCGATTTTTTAAAAATGATGAGTGGAATTGGTAATGATTCAGATTATTTCAACCAAAATTACTACAACCGAATGAATCATTGGTATAGGCAGTATTCCGCTTACTACAATGATAACCATACTATTATACGCTGGAATGTTCTCATAATGTTTCTTTCCAAAGGACATTTTATGCCTCACACGTTGTACATGAGTTTCGTATCCACCATTGGGTTAATAGCCACGTATCGAGCTTTTGAAACAATGGAGCCCAATAAAAATTACTTTATTTTATTATTTATAACCCCGTCTTTGGCCTTTTGGGGTTCCGGGGTATTGAAAGAAGGCTTAGTAATATTCGGAATAGGAGGACTATTTTGGAGCTTACGTGCATGGTTGAACCAGGGAAGAACGACTTATTTTACCCTAGTTTTTTCTTGTTCGATTTTCATTTTGGCTCTAACCAAATATTACCTGTTAGCTATTTTACTTCCCGGCGTAATTGCGAGCTTTATGTGTATGCAATTCCGTTGGTTCAAACCTGCATATTCGTTTATAGCTTTATACTTTGTTGCCTTACTATCTTTCTTTTTTCTCGGAAAAATTAGTCCGGCATTGGATCCGGCAGAAAACCTAGCACACAAACAGAGTGACTTTATAAAACTGGCCAAAGGAGGAATGTATATTCAAATTTCAGATAATCAAGGCATTGATACCCTTTTCGTTTCATCGCAAGAGTATGGCCGAATTATCCAACAAAAAGGCAAAGTTCAAATTAAACAGGTTTTCCAGGTTCAACGATACAGCCAAAAAAAGCTTTCTAAACCTTTTAAAAATCCATATTTGAATTCCGATATTCAAGGCAGAGTGCTATTAGACAATGGAGTAACGAGGAGCAAAATTGAAATACCGGAATTAAAACCGGATTGGCAAAGCTATTTTAAGGCTATCCCTGATGCTTACTTCAATGTGTTTTTACAGCCTATCAGTCCGGGAAAGAACCCGCTATACTGGATGGCTTTTCTCGAAAATATGTTTGTTTTACTATGTATTGGTTATAGTTTATTCAAGTTTCAACTATTTAAAGGACTATTTCAATCACCGATACAATTACTTGCCTTATTTTTTGTTTTAGGCAGTTTGTTGCTGATTGGTTTAACTACCCCGGTTATTGGGGCCTTGGTAAGGTATAAAATCCCGGCTCTTCCCCTACTCTTTGGTTTAACAATTAGGACAAAAGGTTTAGAATGCAAGTTGGAATAAGCCGGTTAGTAGTTGAGGCCTTTTCCTATTTTGAGTTAGCAACCAGGCTTAAACAACCCAATTGCAATTGATACCTGATTTCAATAAATTTGGGGAAAACAAATACTTTTGGGGTTGCACCCCGGGCAACGATTGAGGCAAGTAGCCCACAGGACCCCGACGGCGTTAGCCTAGGGGGACGAGGACTACAGACGAAAGCGTGACCCGAACGCCCTAACAGAATTTTGGAAGTTGAAGGAAACTTGGGAGGCGGAGGGGGCCCGCCAAGTAAAAACAATAATTTAGGAAGAAAATGGCACAGGATTAATTCATGAGGGAGAGAAAATTATCGAACAAATACCTGCTATCATGGGGTCCGGGAGATGCTTCTGGGTGATGTTGTACAGAAAAAACCGGTTTGCTTTTCATTCGCAGACCTTCGATGGTACCATCATTTAAGTTGATATGCGTAATTTCCACATCGGGGTTATTCTTAACATGCTCGTCGCTTACTGAAAAACCATGATTTTGGCTAGTGACTTCACATTTTCCGGTAATTAAATTCTTAACCGGATGATTAATTCCACGGTGGCCGTTGTGCATTTTATAGGTTTTAATACCATTTGCCTCGGCTAGTAATTGATGACCCAGGCAAATACCAAAGATAGGCACATTGCTTTGAATCAATTTTTGAATGTTAGCAATAACTTCCTTCATAACACCGGGATCGCCGGGTCCGTTGGATAGCATTATTCCATCCGGTTTCCAGGCCAAAACATCTTCGGCCTTGGTATTCATTGGAAAAACCTGGAGATAACAATCGCGATCAGTCAGGCATTTTAAGATATTTAATTTAATGCCATAATCCATAACTGCCACGCGTTTTGGAGCGTTTTGATTACCTAAAAAGTAAGGTTGAGCGGTAGACACTTTGGAAGAAAGTTCCAGGCCCTCCATGGATGGCACTCTGGCAAGTCGTTGTTTCAACTCATCGAGATCGGTAGTTTCGGAAGAAATAATGGCGTTCATAGCTCCTTTGCTACGTATGTGGCGAACTACTGCCCGGGTATCGATTTCAGAAATACCGACGAGGCCTTTGGATTCAAAAATATCTTGTAAGGTTTGGGAAGATTGAGGGCGGCTTGCGATTTCGGAAAATTCGTGACAAACCAAACCAGAAATCTGTAAGGTATTGGATTCCATTTCATTGGGATGTACCCCATAGTTGCCAATATGAACCGAGTTCATGACCATTATTTGTCCATAATAACTTGGATCAGAGAAGATTTCCTGGTAGCCGGTCATACCGGTATTGAAACAAATTTCACCGGTGGCAGTACCAACCATTCCCACCGATTTTCCCATAAAAAAAGTGCCATCCTGTAATAGAAGGACGGCATCGCGCCGATTGTAGAGTTTACCCATCGGAATGCAAATTTACAGCATGAATTGGAGTTCGAATAAAAACTATTCTTTGTTTTCAACAAGTTTTGAAACGGATTTAGGAGTTTTTATCATTTAGAAAGGCATTCAAATGAGTTAATTATGGGAATTCAGTCCTACCTTTGGGGTCTTATTTTTGGTATGAACCTGAACAACCTCTATAAAAAGGCCTTAAATTTTGAGTTTTTAAGCATCGAAGAAGGTATTTATTTATTCCGGAATGCTCCGCTTTCGGAATTGATGTTTATTGGTAATGAGCTAAGGCAAAAGCAAGTACCTGGAAATTATGCCACTTGGATGATAGACCGGAATGTGAATACCACCAATGTATGCATTGCCAATTGTAAATTTTGCAATTTTTATCGAATACCCGGACATGCAGAATCATACATTACCAGTATGGAAGAATACGACCGAAAAATTGCAGAAACCTTTCAATATGGGGGAGATCAGCTTTTGCTTCAGGGAGGACATCATCCGGATTTGGGATTGAGTTATTATGTAGACTTGTTTAAGGAATTAAAGAAGCGCCATCCCAATTTAAAACTACATGCACTTGGTCCGCCTGAAATTGCGCATATTACCAAGTTAGAGAAATCGACTCATTCGAAGGTACTTGCCGCCTTGAAAGAAGCAGGATTGGATAGTTTACCCGGAGCCGGAGCGGAAATATTGAACGACAGGGTTAGAAGGCTGATATCTAAAGGGAAATGTGGAGGAAAAGAATGGCTGGATGTAATGAGAGCCGCTCATCAATTACACCTTACCACATCAGCAACAATGATGTTTGGCCATATTGAAACTTTGGAAGAACGGTTTGAACATTTGGTATGGATTAGGGAAGTTCAAAGCGAGAAACCGGCTGATGCCAAAGGTTTTTTGGCTTTTATCCCATGGCCTTTTCAAGATGATGGAACCCTACTTAAACGATTAAAAGGAATCAGCAATTCGGTTACATCCGATGAATACATCCGAATGATTGCACTTAGCCGAATTATGCTTCCAAATGTCAAAAACATTCAGGCATCCTGGTTAACTGTTGGAAAAGAAACCGCCCAACTTTGCTTACATGCCGGAGCCAATGACTTTGGTTCTATTATGATTGAAGAAAATGTTGTTTCAGCAGCGGGTGCTCCTCACCGATTTACCTCTCGGACCATTCAGGAAGCCATTCGGGAGGCCGGTTTGGAACCAAGACTTCGGAATCAGCAATATGAATTTAGGGAAATTCCGGCACAAATGCAGGAGCAAGTAATTAACTATTAATTCAAATCCAAGGTCAAACCTTTGCGTTGATTGTTACTCCAAGAAAAATCCTTACATTAGCCCTCATTTGAATAAAACGCTACCAGTCAAGTACTACTTATGAAAAAACTAGGATCATTCCTAACGTTGGGATTGCTTTTGGCATGGTATTCTGCGTTTGCCACCCACAATCGTGCCGGTGAAATAACCTATCGCTGCCTGGACAGCACAAATTTCTTAACTTACGAAATAACGGTTACCACCTATACCAGTAGCAACCAGGTAGATCGTTGTTCCTTGACCATCCATTTTGGAGATGGTGATAGTTGTGTAGCTACTCGTTCCAACGGTAACCCTTCGAATGGGAATGAGGGTTGCCCTCAGTCAACTTCGCCCGGCTATTGTCCGCATTGTGGCGATTATTTGGCAGATAATGTCAAAAAAAACGTCTACAAATGTGTTCATACCTATTCAGGACCCGGACATTTTACTATTTCCATGTACGATGAAAATAGGAATCAAGGGGTAATTAACATTACCAATTCGGTCAATGTGCCTTTCTATATTGAAACTGAGCTATTTATTAATCCCATTTTAGGACCGAACAACTCCGTTCAACTCCTAAATCCGCCAATAGACAAAGCTTGCATTAACATACCATTTCACCACAATGCCGGAGCTTACGATCCGGATGGAGATAGCCTTTCGTACCGAATTGTACCTTGTAGTGGTTCGGAAGGACAGGATATTCCAAATAATCCGGGTGCTCTCAATAATGTTTTCATGGATTTGTTTACCGGTGATTTTATTTGGGATGTCCCTACGATTATTGGGGAATTTAACTTTGCTTTTATTATTGAAGAATGGAGAAGGTATAAAGGTGACAATAAGGTATATTTGGTAGGAGAAGTAAAAAGAGATATGCAAGTGGAAGTTTCTCCTTGTCTTAATACCCCACCTGTTATTCAGGCACCGGATGAAATATGCGTAGTGGCCGGAACACAAATCCAATTTGATGTGTTAGCCACAGACGCCGACATGGACGATCTTACCTTAACCGGAACCGGTGGTCCTTTGCTAATGGAAAATCCGGCTAGCTTTCCTCAACCTCAATATGGAATTGGAGCTGCCCAGGGTCAATTTACCTGGAATACCAAATGCAATCATGTTCAAATTAATCCGCATTATATGTATTTTAGGGTAGAAGATGATGGAGGACCGAACAATGCAGCAGCCATTAAGCTTGCAGCCTACCACACTACCGCAATCCGGGTGGTTGGACCGGAACCTACAATTACCCAGGTTGAACCTATTGGATCAAACATGAAAATCACCTGGAACCCAAGCGAATGTCCGGAAGTGGTTAGCTATAAAATTTACCGACATGTAGGAGAAACCGGTTGGGAACATGATACCTGCGAAACCGGAGTACCGGGCTACACCGGATATGTGTTAATTGGAACAACCCAAGGAATTAACAACACCACCTTCATTGACAATAACAATGGTTTGGGTTTGGTAAGTGGAGTATTATATTGCTATCGGGTGGTAGCAATTTTTCCTGACAATGCAGAAAGCTACTCTTCTGATGAATGGTGTAATTCATTAAAAAAGGATATTCCGATAATTACCCATGTTTCTATTTTTAACACAGACTTAAGCCAGGGCGCCGATTCTATTCAATGGTCGAAACCCACGGAACTTGATACCATTGCCTTTCCTGGTCCTTATCGGTATAACCTTTATCGAACAGAAGGAGGTAATGCTGCCAATTATGAGCTTATTTGGTCTAATTCTTACCCGAATTATTACCTCATGAACGATAGTGTTTATGTCGAAACAAGTGGATTAAACACCCTTGAAAAATCATACCGATATAAAATTGAATTGGTAAACCAAAGCCCTGCCTCAACCGATACCATAGGAAACACCCAAGCATCTTCCGTCTATTTGAATTTATCGCCCGACGATAACCAACTCACCTTAACCTGGACAAATAATGTTCCTTGGTCCAATTACAAAACTTGGATTTACCGAAAAGCCCCTTCCGAAACGAATTTTAGCTTTCTGGATACCACCTTGGCTACATCGTATGTAGATACCGGTTTGCAAAACGGAGCAACCTATTGCTACTATGTAATTACACTCGGAACATACAATTCTCCGGCCATTACAGACAGCTTATTTAATGCTTCCCAACAAATTTGTGGAATCCCCGTTGACACTACCCCGCCTTGTCAGCCCATGCTTAGCGTTATTCCAAGTTGCGATGATTTTGAAAACGACTTAACCTGGACTGCTCAGGATAAGGAATGCGACGAAGATGCCCTTTACTACAAAGTTTATTACTCGCCAACCTTGGCAGGAACCTGGCAATTAATTTATTCCACATCAGACCTAAATGATACTACCTATCTACACGACAATCTTCTACAATCTATTGCCGGCTGCTATGCTATTGCCGGGGTAGATTCATTTAATAACGAAAGTCATTTACTCGATTCGGTTTGTGTGGATAATTGCCCCGAATATAACCTACCCAATACCTTTTCACCCGATGGAGATGGAACCAATGATTTCTTCACCCCATTTCCAGGTTGGAGATTCGTACAAAAGGTCGACATCCGGATATACAACCGCTGGGGTAATTTGGTTTTCCAAACTACCGATCCTAATATCTCCTGGAACGGAAAAATTAAAAATTCCGGCGGAACTTGTGTGGATGGGGTATACTTCTACGTATGCAAAGCCGATGAAATACGATTGGCAGGAATAGTAACCCGGGAATTAAAAGGATTTATTCATTTGTTTAGAAACGCAAAAAGTGGTTCTGTAGATTAATCATGTTCACCGGAATAATTGAATGCATGGCCAAAGTGGAAGGTTTGGCCCAGGACAAGGACAATATAACTTTCACTTTTTCATCCCCTATCAGTCAAGAACTAAAAATTGACCAAAGTGTTTGTCACAACGGGGTTTGCTTAACAGTAATACATCTTGAAGGTGGAAAACACTCCGTTACGGCTATCCACGAAACCTTAAGTAAAACCAACCTAGGTCAATTAAAAATTGGCGATATGGTCAATATTGAACGTTGCATGCCGGCTCATGGACGTTTTGATGGACATATTGTTCAAGGACATGTAGATACCACCGGAATTTGCGAAAAAATCGAAGATCAAAATGGAAGTTGGATATTCACCTTCTCCCACCCAACCGAACATGGATTTATAACTGTTGAAAAAGGTAGCATTTGTGTAAACGGAACAAGCTTAACCGTAATTAATTCTCTACCGGGTCAATTTAGTGTGGCCATCATTCCTTACACCTATGAACATACTGTTTTTAAGCTTTTACAGACCGGAAGTAAGGTAAATTTAGAATTCGACATATTAGGAAAGTATGTTATGAAGATGTTGAATTCTAGGTAATAATTTTCAGCGACCTTTCCAGGATAGCAACTGTAATAGGCTTAATTATTCACTATTACCTTTCTGACCATTTAATCCCTCATTGTCAAAAATCTTTAATTTTTGCTTCTTCTCAGGGGCAATCTACTCCAAATGAGAGTTATGTAATACTGGTTTTATGGTCTGCTGAAAAAATACCGAATGTACATTATGTTTAGTCCAATTTTAGGTATTAATTCCGATTGAAAAATAGGTCTAACATACTGTATACTCGGCATTTATACCGAATGGACAAAATGTATAGTCCAATTTTATACTTAAATTTTCTTGAAAAAATCGGACTAACTTTTTGTATCCTCGGTACTTACCAATCTAAATTTATAAAAGCCTTCGGACTATTTATAAATTAAAATTGGTATAAACTTGTCCAATTTAACCCCAAAAAAAAAGGCTGACCAGTTTTGATCAGCCTTTTATTGAAATAGAATTTCTAATAAATTTTGGAAGTATTCCTATATCCGGCGGTATTGGAAAACCAATTCGGATAGAGGGTTCCGGAACTACGCGCCCAATCGATAAAATGCAGGTATGCTTCATTTACCGGATTCTTTTCTTTTGGGTAATCAAACCCCTGCAATACATTAATAGCCCAGGGCAAGTTATTTTCGGTCCGGTAAAATTTACCATTAGCCGGCGAACTCCTATCATCTTCAGTACCAAATAATGCCATGTTAGCCTTATCGGAAGGTGCTTTATCTGCCAAATGCACTTCCCTTCCCCTTTCCTGATCCGATACGATGTAAAAATTAAACTTATCGGAACTCAGTTGCGAAATAGAGACTGTTCCGCCCGAAGGCACCACTCCGTTATTAATAAATACAATTTTCACCTGAATGGTATCATGTGGTACAAATGGAGCCGAAGGATCTGTATTTATACCAATTCCGCCGCCGGGCCAGGCCATGTTTTTATAAAAATCATCAAATACAATTATATTGGCATAAGTTTGACTCTCTTCTGTACCGTTGGCATTAAACGAATAAATTGAACCATTCGAAACCGAAGTTCCTGAAACACTGGTAATTTTATTGGAAGCAATACCATCCAATTGAAATCCAAATCCATTGTGGAAACCAGCTCCGGTAGCCCTTAAAATAAAAGTTGCATTTATTTCTACAACCTTATTATTTGAGTTGGTAGATGTGGCAATTTTATAATTCACCACTACATCATTGAGGTCATATTCCCCTTTTTGAGGCCATTGATCTTCAAAAGCCAGGGTACCAAATCCATTTTGTGAAGGGTAATAAGAAATAGAAGATACATTTTCGTCGTCATCATCATCGTCGTCATCGTCACAAGTACCATCATTATCATTATCATTGTGGAGATTCTTTGGCTCACAATCACGAGATGGGTCAGACCAATACGTTCCAGGAAATACATAATCGTCGGTAATAATTCTGGAATTACCTCCAGTACCGATAAAGCTAATCCTAATTTTATAAGAAGAAGATGAATTTGCAATTGCACTTGGAACGGCGATGGTAAAATTCTTAACTGTTGAAGTTGGAAATGGTGTTGGGAAAGTATAATCGTAAAATTGTACGGCTGTACCTTCGCCACCACTTGCACTTGAGTTGTAAGGAATATAAAACACTTTAACGCCTCGGGAAGTACCTGTAGCGTTATCAAACTTAGCCTTGAACGTAATATTGCCAGAAGAAAATTTAATCCAAGGCGATTTTACCCAACTGGCGGTCACGGAAGAACTGGTCAATTGATTGCTTTTACATGACCAACTTCCACTGATTACATTGGCGCTGGTATTGGTATAAGTATTTGCGCCAAATGCCCAGCAATTTCCTATTTCAACGCCACGGTTACCTGATTCACATGTTAAATTCACATTGGCATTAACCTGCCCAAAACACGCACTAAAAAGCAAAAGAAATCCTAATCTTTTCATAAAAAGCTAAATCGAAAGTTTAAATTATTCTGGAATAAATGAAAAAGTAGCTTGTTTTCCTGAAATCGCTACGTCATAAGTTTTACTACCATACTTAAGTTTCAAACTTGATTCGGTAGAAGGAATAAGGAGATTTAGGGTAGTATCTAAATCCATTCGATGATTGCTTGCATACACCACAGCACCATCGGATAATGCAATTTTCAAACCGGCGTAAACCGTTTCCTCTGTAGGCAATCCGGTAATTTGCAAAGCCACATTATTTTCTGTTGTCCACAAAAAATCAGGATCCGCCTGCAATTCATTCAAATTCTTAGGAATATCCTCTGTAACAATGAAATCCTGCTTTCTACAACCAATACAAGCCATTACAGTAATCAAAACCAAAGCTCCAATTTTTTTTCTTCTAATCATACACAATCTAATTAACTATTTACAATCTAACAATCTTTATAACCATCTTATAATTAAAATATTTATAAAGAATTTTTTGAACCTCATTTTTTTAATTCGTACTTGATTTCTAGCAATTCAAACTTCAAATTATGGCATTGGTACGAAATCGCAGAATCCAAAGTTCCAACATTTTACAATTAAAATGAAATTTTTTTCAATTTTCATTTCTGTTTTATCCAATAATCTTTTGAATAGGCGGGCCCCTTCGCGCAATAAGAAAATGCAACAACCCGGTTATTTGCAAAGCGCTCAGGTCACGCTTTCGCCTGTAGTCCTCGTCCCCCGAGGCTAAGGCCGTCGGGGTCCTGTGGGCTACTTGTCTCAATCGTTGCCCGAGGTGCAACCCCAACAATACCATTTCATAACCAAGCTCATCAAATTCCCGGGCAACTTCACTAAATGCTAAAAGAATCCTGCAAAAGAAAAGGAACAACCCCCGTTATCTGCCAAAACAAAGCAACTGCCAGATCATTTGGTACTTGGTCGAATAGCGAAAGGAGAAGAAAACTCAAAGATAGCCAATGCTTAACCAAAGTAGTCGCCAACCATCTTAAGCACCGGTATGTACCCCAAAATGCCAAAAAAAATACAACCCAAAATAGCCCCCAGCACCAAATAACAAACAACTAATTAACAATCAACCACTTAAATAATATCAGCGCTTAACTATCAAAAAAAAAATGTTAAAAATATAGTTCAACTAATACAAGGAATTTGAATACCTCTATATTTGCCCCGATGATTTACTCGAATTTTTGTAACCATACTTGTTGCTGCTGCCATTCTGCGCAGGAGCCCGGCTATTGGTGGACATAGATCGCGGTAAATCCTCTCATAAGAAATTCAAAAAGCTCCACCTTCCGTGGGGCTTTTTTTTTGCCTTAAACCCTAACCATGAATCAAGAAACAACAGAAATACAAAAGACCGACATCCTGAGCCGAATAAGGCTTTTAGGTAGAAAAATAGGTGGAACACCCTTACTAAAGCTAAGGGAAAGTTCGTCCAACCCGGAGGTAGAAATTTGGGCAAAGGCAGAATGGAATCAACTTTCGGGCAGCGTAAAAGCCAGGGCGGCTTATTATATTGTGAGAGAAGCCATTGAAAGTGGAAAACTTAATTCAGGCAATACTTTGTTAGATGCATCCAGCGGAAACACAGCTATTGCCTATGCCTACTTGGCTCACGAACTTGGAATACCTCTTACCATTTGTCTTCCTGAGAATGCCAGTTCGAGGAGAAAAGAGATATTAAAATCGCTGGGCACTACCTTAATTTATACCTCCCGCTTTGGAGGCACCGATGAAGCCCAGGAAGTTGCCCAGGAATTAGCTGATTCGCAGCCCGAACGGTATTTCTATGCCAACCAGTACAAAAACCTGAACAATGTTAAAGCCCATTATGAAGGCACTGCCGTTGAGATAATTCAGGCATTACCGCAATTAACCCATTTTGTTGCAGGATTAGGAACCACGGGAACCTTCACAGGCACTGCCAGTCGATTGTTAGAATACAACTCCAACATTTCAGTTGTGGCCCTTCAACCCGATTTAGCATTGCATGGACTGGAAGGTTGGAAACACCTGGAAACTGCCAAAATTCCAGAGATTTTCAATTCGAGCTTGGCCCAAAATACCTTAGCTATAAGCACCGAAAAAGCCTACGCCCAAATAAACGAAACCTTTCAAAAAGAAAATTTGCTGTTGAGTCCATCAGCGGCAGCCAATTTGGCCGGGGCTAGAGAATTAGCCCAACAATTGGACCGGGGTAAGATAGTTACCATTTTTCCAGACTCCTCAGACCGCTATCCTGAACTAATCGAGCAACATAAAAACCTATGATACATATTCCTTACTACGTACAAACCCAACTAATTAAAGATGCCTTACGCACTTACCCTTTCGAGTGCTGTGGATTTGTTTTTGGGCAGGAAGTAAACGAAATCCGTTATCTGCATACCATACAGGTGGTTGAAAACGCCAAGGAAGGTGATCAAACCAGACGATTTGAAATTAGTTCTTCCGACTATCTGAAAGCAGAAAAATATGCCCTGGATCATGACCTGCTTTTGTTAGGCGTGTATCATTCCCATCCCAATCACCCTTCGATTCCGTCAGAACACGACCGAAAAGTTGCACAACCTTATTTCAGCTACCTCATACTCTCAGTTGAGAAAGATGAATTTAAATCTCTCCAATCATGGAGGTTAAACGACCAATTTCAATTTGAAGAAGAACCCATTTACCAAACCATTCAATCAATTAAAGCAGCATAAAACCATGGCAACAATTGTAATCCCAACACCCTTGAGAAAATTCACCAATCAGCAGTCTAAAATCGAAGTAAGCGGATCAACCTTACAGGAAGCCATAAGCGATTTAACTCTCCAATTTCCTGACTTAAAGAAAAACCTGCTGGATGAGAACAACAAACTTAGAAGCTTTGTAAACGTCTTTGTTCAGGACGAAGATATCCGCAACCTTCAAGGAGAATTAACTCCCATTACTGAAAACAATACCATCAGCATTATTCCGGCTATTGCTGGCGGACTTTAGATTCCTATGTATTAATCATTTCACTAAAAAAAATCAAGATGAGTCATACTAACGTTCAATTTTCGAAAGAAGAACTCGACCGATACAATCGTCACCTAATCATACCTGAATTTGGATTAGAAGCCCAACAAAAATTAAAAGCCGCCAAAGTTTTGGTGATAGGATCCGGTGGATTAGGAAGTCCACTCCTGCTCTATTTAGCTGCTGCCGGGGTAGGCACGATTGGCATAGTTGATTTCGACACTGTAGATCAAAGCAATTTACAAAGGCAAGTACTATTTGGAATTTCGGAAGTAGGAAAATCCAAAGTTGAAGCAGCCAAGGCCAGATTAGAAAACCTAAACCCATATATACAAATTAACACCTACAACACCCAGTTCAGCTCCAAAAACGCCCTAGAACTAATCAGCCAGTATGATGTTGTTGCCGATGGAACAGACAACTTTCCTACCAGGTACTTGGTAAATGATGCCAGTGTTATAGCCGGAAAACCCAATGTTTATGCTTCCATATTCCAATTTGAGGGACAAGTTTCTGTTTTTAACTACCGAGACAAAAATGGAAACCTTGGCCCTAATTATCGGGACCTCTACCCTAGTCCACCACCTCCGGGCTTAGTACCCAACTGCTCCGACAGCGGAGTATTGGGTGTTTTGCCCGGAATAATTGGAAGTTTACAAGCCAGTGAAGTCATCAAGGTAATTACCGGTGTTGGTGAGCCACTAAGCGGTCGATTTTTTGTATTTGATGCCTTAAGTTTTGAAACCAGGATTTTAAAAATAAGCAAAAGAAAGGACCAGGCGGAAATAAAGGAACTAATTGACTATGAGCAATTTTGCGGAGTAAAAGCCGTCGAAAAGAAAATTAAAGAAATTACGGTGGAAGAATTTATTTCCTGGCAAACCAATGGAGAGGACATACAGGTAATAGATGTTCGTGAACCTGCCGAATATGAAGAGGTAAATATCAACGCCATATTGATTCCATTAGGTACGGTTGCATCCAGATTAAATGAAATTGAACGCAACAAAAAAGTTGTAATTCATTGCAAACTGGGTGGAAGAAGTGCCAAGGCTATTCGGGAATTGGAAGAAAAATTCGGATTTAACAATTTATACAATCTGAAAGGAGGAATTACCGCCTACCTGCAAACCGAAAAGGTATAAGCGGAAGGAATGGTGCTGTAGCCGAGCTGGTTCAGGCGTGGCTCTGCAAAAGCCAAGACACCGGTTCGAATCCGGTCAGCACCTCTAAAATTAATATAACAATTACAAACAAATAAACCCAACAACTATGGCAATCAGACTAGGCGACCTTGCACCCGACTTTACAGCAGAAACCACCGAAGGAACCATTTCATTTCACGAATGGCTTGGCGATCAATGGGGTGTACTATTTTCACATCCGGCCGATTTCACACCGGTATGCACCACCGAACTGGGATTAACTTCCAAACTAAAAGTAGAATTTGAAAAACGAAACACCAAAGTAATTGCTTTGAGTGTTGACCCTATCCAATCGCATTTGGAGTGGATTAAGGACATCAATGAAACCCAGAATACCATTGTCAATTTCCCAATTATTGCTGATCCGGAAAAAAAAGTAGCCAATCTATTTGACATGATTCATCCGAATGCCAGTGAAACCTTTACCGTTCGTTCAGTTTTTATCATTGGACCCGACAAAAAAGTTAAGTTAACTATTACCTATCCGGCATCAACTGGCAGGAACTTTTTTGAAATCCTTAGGGTAATTGATAGCTTACAATTAACCTCGTTGTATTCTGTTGCAACACCGGCCAATTGGCAGGAAGGACAGGAAGTAGTTATTGCACCTGCAGTTAAAGATGAGGACATTCCAACCAAATTCCCCAAAGGCTTCCGCAGATTAAAACCGTATTTACGATTAACACCACAACCCAACCTTTAACCTATGAATAAAGAAACATCGGCATTGTACCTGGAAGAAACTAGTGTAAGATTAGTGGCTGCCCAGGTTATAGTAATTACCGGATTAAGTCTATGGAAAGGTTGGGCAATTTTAGCATTTGCACTATCCTTGGATTTTGTTTTAAGAGCATTGGCAAAACCCTCCTTGCTTGCAGTATTTTCTAAAATTATCTTTCAGCAATTGAACCTATTACCAGTACAAATTTTTGCTCCACCCAAACGATTTGCAGCAGGAATAGGGGCCTTTTTTTCATTTTTTATTGGTTTGTTCTTGATCCCGAACTGGTATACTTTGGCTTACCTGACCGGAGGGGTGCTATTGTTCTTTGCCTTACTGGAATCAGTTTTTAAAATTTGCGCCGGTTGTTATGTTTATGATTGGTTTGTAGCACCATACATTAATAAAAAGTAGTTTTAGGTTGATAAAAAGAAAGGAATTTGTCCTATCTTTTATATCCCTGTTCCATGGGTAACCATTTGGAATAGGGATTTTTTTTGATCTTGACTACAATCAACTCCAAGAAGAAAGCTTTGCTCAATGCTTTGTGTTCCGGTTACTAATTTAGGAATTAAAATTCAACATGCTAACATTCATTGAACCAACCGAAAAATCAAAACAACTTTTATGCAGATACAAAAGCTGTTTAAGCCAATTATTGCGAACCAAAATTGGACTATCATAGATTTGCAATCGGTATTACCTGATTTGCCATCCGAAATTTTTACGATAAACTTTTCGGATAACAGATAAAATACTTCACCACCGGTTCAGACAGAGCTGAAATATTCAATTGATCTGCCGCTTCTGCAACATCTTTCACTACGCCATCGCGTTGCAGAATATAGATTTTATCATTTTTGGGATTATAGGCATTATTGGCTATGCTTCTGGAGAAAACAAACAATTCAGCCGCAGTTTGGTCTAACCCGCTTTGTTCCATAAATCGATTTCTGAGCGTATTCAACCTTTCTTCGCTGAATTGCTCCTGACTGATTTCTACCCTAAACAAGTTACGTTGAACCAAATGTTTACAGAGCAATGCCAGTGCTTTATCAGGGGCAAATTGCCAGTTTTTTATGGCAGAAAAAATGTCACTATCATCCAGTTGGGTAAACATTTCCAGGGCAGTTTTCTCTTCTAAAAATTCTGATTTATCCGGAGAGTTTTTTAGAAAGAAAGCCAAGGCCGGAGAGGCGAATAATTCTACACCTGAAGTAGAAAGTTCTTTCGCTCTAAGTAAGATATTAATTAAAATATTCTCTGCACTTAGCACCGTTTTATGCAAATAAACTTGCCAATACATTAATCGGCGGGCAATAATGAATTTTTCAACCGAATAAATCCCCTTTTCTTCCACCACCAATTGATCGTTCTTCACTTGAAGCATCTTAATAATACGATCGCTACTGATTACTCCTTCAGAAACACCGGTAAAAAAGCTATCCCGCATAAGGTAATCCAATCTATCCATATCCAGCTGACTGCTAACCAGTTGATGTAGGAATTTCTTGGGGTAACGGTTGGTAAAAATTTCAATTGCTGTTGTAAGTCGACCACCCAGTTGGGTATTCAACTTTTCCATTAGCATAAGACTTAAATCTTCGTGATGGATATTTTCCGCCAAAGAGTTTTCGAGTGCGTGGGAAAAAGGGCCATGACCAATATCGTGGAGGAGAATAGCCGCTATAGCACCTTCGCATTCCTTGTCGGAGATGGAATGACCTTTTGCCTTTAACTCTTCCAAGGTTTTAGTCATCAGATGCATGGCTCCCAAGGCGTGATGAAATCGGGTATGCAAAGCGCCGGGGTATACCAGATGAGTCATTCCCAATTGGCGTATATACCTTAGCCTCTGAAACCAAGGATGTTCGATTAAATCGAAAACCAAGGTATTGGGCAAGGTGATAAATCCATATACCGGATCATTGATAATTTTAAGCTTATTCATGTCTTAAAGAAGGGCGAAGGTAAGCCATTTCAATCCAAGCTATTCATACCCCCAACGTTCAAATGAATCGGACCAAGTTTCTTTCAACAGGTCGATTATGGAACCTTGAGTTTGAAAGGAATTGGTTTCATAGTTTTGATAGGCTTCCAATTCTTGAATCAGTTTAGGTTTAACCCATTCAAAATCGGGCAAGTTCAATTGCTTATAGATCTTTTCAAGACCGGTAAGTGGTTGTTTAACAAAGAATTCGTAGTCTATTTCGATCAGATTCCCATTAGGAATAAGTTGTTTTTGCCGATGATAGTTTTGGTAAACAGTTTTATAGGAATAAAGTAAAAAGTTTTTCAAATCATCTTCCGAATAATTAGTCAAGGCCAGCATTCCAACAATTTTATTCAGCATTTTCAGGTTAGAATAGTAAACATGGACGGGGTTTCGCCGGATGTGAATGAATTTAGCATCCGGATAAAGTTCCAGCAATTGTTTGATTCGGCCTGTATTAGCAGGAGTTTTCACCACCAGGTTTTTCCCGGGTTTGGCATAGCTTACTTTACGAAGAAAATAATCCAACCCTGACTTCCATTCGGACTCATAGTTTCCGCCTTGGTTAAAAAGCACATAACGATTATGATATTCGATAAGTTTTTTAGGAAACACATAACCTTTTGCCAGGGAAGCACCATTCATATTGAGTAATGCGAATTCCTCTTCTTTTGGAAGAGAGGCTCCCATTTTAAGGTTATCCATTGGCCGGGTTTCCGGAAGTGCATTCCGGATAATGGATTTAAAACTTTGTCCGCCGGTGAGAAACATATTGGGCAGCATCACCTGAAAGGTATCAGGGAAGGCGAACCTATTATCGGCTCCGAGCAGGTAATGGAGAAAAGTAGTACCGCTGCGGTAATAGCCAAGAATAAAGAGGGGTTGTTGGATTTTAGTTTGAGAAATACCTGAATGATTAGACCATTTTTCATAGAGTCGAATTGGAATTCCACCGCTTATGGCTAGGGTAATTGAGAGAAGGTTTGGAGATTTGGACAGGGAAACATCGCCGGCATTTTCGGATAGCATGGAAATCCAATTTCGAAGACCGGATCCCAGGGCTGCGTGTGATAATGCCATGGAGCAAAGGTAGGGGAAGAATTTATTAAGCGGTATATTTGGTAGGGAATTAAGTGAAAGGTGGAAGCTGTGATAGCATATGATTTTTTGAAAGCTGAACCACCTAATCTAAACCCGATTGCAATGGAAAGCCCGAATGCGTTGGGGAGTGGGTAGGCCGGACTTGGAATGTAAAGCGGGGATGAAGATTTTTTGAAAGAAAGGCGATCTTTTCCAAAACAAAAAAAACACCAATTCAAAATCAAAGCATTGAGAAGGTTCATAATTTTTAGAAAATTCCATTTTGAAAACTCCCAACATAGGCGTACTTTTGCACCCGCAAATCTGAAGCGAAGATTTGGTTCTTTAACATTCGAAATCAACTCACCAAAACAATATCACATGGCATTTGACATTGACATGATAAAAACGGTATATAGCCGTTTACCAGAGCGCGTTGCAGCAGCACGCAAGGCAGTAGGTCGTCCATTGACCTTAACCGAAAAAATTCTTTATTCTCATCTTTCGGACGGGTTAGCCAATGCGGCTTACAATCGAGGAAAAGACTATGTAGATTTCAATCCTGACAGGGTTACCATGCAGGATGCCACTGCGCAAATGGCTTTGTTACAATTTATGCAAGCGGGTCGTCCAAAAGTTGCGGTTCCATCTACCGTTCATTGTGACCACTTAATTACTGCCAAAGACGAAGCAGTATCTGACTTGGCTTTTGCAAATGCTGAATCAAAAGAAGTTTACGACTTTTTAGCTTCTGTTTCGAACAAATATGGAATTGGATTTTGGAAACCGGGAGCTGGTATCATTCACCAGGTGATGTTAGAAAATTATGCCTTCCCGGGAGGAATGATTATTGGAACTGATTCCCACACGGTAAATGCAGGCGGATTAGGCATGTTGGCTATTGGTGTAGGTGGAGCTGATGCTTGTGATGTGATGGCAGGATTGCCTTGGGAACTGAAATTTCCTAAATTAATTGGTGTAAAATTGACCGGTAAACTAAATGGTTGGACTTCGGCCAAAGACATTATATTAAAGGTAGCGGGTATTTTAACAGTAAAAGGAGGAACCGGTTGTATTGTAGAGTATTTTGGTGAAGGTGCCGAAGCATTAAGTTGTACCGGAAAAGGAACCATTTGCAACATGGGTGCAGAAATTGGTGCTACCACTTCTACTTTTGGATACGATGCTTCGATGGAACGTTACCTAAAAGCCACCAACCGTGCTGATGTAGCTGAATTGGCTAATGCTGTAAAAGAGCATTTGAATGCAGATGCCGAGGTTTATGCAAATCCGGAAGCCTATTTCGATCAGTTAATTGAAATTAATTTGGATGAATTAGAGCCTTACGTAAATGGGCCATTTTCTCCGGATTTAGCTACTCCAATTTCAAAAATGAAAGAGGTAGCTGCTGCAAATGGCTGGCCTACCAAAGTTGAAGTTGGCTTGATTGGAAGTTGTACCAACTCTTCGTATGAAGATATCGCCAGAGCTGCTTCTTTGGCTAAGCAAGTTGCAGCTAAAAACTTAAAAACAAAAGCAGAATTCACAATTACACCGGGCTCTGAATTGGTTCGTTATACTATTGAAAGAGATGGATTAATTGGAACTTTTGATGAAATTGGAGCAAAAGTGTTTGCCAATGCCTGTGGCCCATGTATTGGTATGTGGAGTCGAGTTGGGGCTGAAAAAAAAGAAAAAAACACCATCGTTCATTCTTTTAACCGTAACTTCCAGGCTCGCCAGGATGGAAATCCAAACACCCATGCCTTTGTTGCCTCACCTGAATTAGTGACAGCATTGACCATTGCCGGGGATTTGACCTTTAATCCATTGACTGATTACCTAACCAACGAAAAAGGAGAACAAGTTAAATTGGATGCTCCGGTTGGAGATGAACTTCCTACAAAAGGTTTTGCCGTGGAAGATGCAGGTTACCAAGCACCGGCTGCGGATGGTTCAGGGGTGCAAGTGGTTGTAAGTCCAACTTCGAACCGTTTGCAACTGTTAGATTCGTTCCAACCTTGGGAAGGAAGCGATTTGAAAGGCTTGAAACTTTTGATAAAAGCAAAGGGAAAATGTACAACCGACCATATTTCTATGGCAGGTCCATGGTTGAAATTCCGTGGTCACTTAGACAATATCAGTAACAACTTGTTGATTGGAGCAACCAACTTTTTCAATGAAAAGATCAACAGTGTTAAAAACCAACTCACCGGCGAATACGGCGAAGTACCTAAGGTTCAACGTGCCTATAAAGCTGCCGGAATTGGATCAATCGTTGTTGGTGATGAAAACTATGGCGAAGGTTCAAGTCGTGAACATGCTGCTATGGAGCCAAGATTTTTAGGTGTTCGTGCCATTTTGGTTAAATCCTTTGCCCGTATACACGAAACAAACCTAAAGAAACAAGGTATGCTAGCCTTGACTTTTGTGAACAAAGAGGATTACAACAAAATTCAAGAAAACGACACCTTTGACATCGTAGGGCTAACAAGCTTTGCTCCGGGTGTTCCTTTAACCCTGGTATTGAACCACGCTGATGGAACCAAGGAAGAAATTAGTGTAGGCCATAGCTACAACGAAGGTCAAATTGAATGGTTTAAAGCTGGTGCTGCCTTGAACATTATCAAAAAGCAAATCGCCTAATTTTAAATCTCATAAACGAAAAAGCCGTACCATTGGTGCGGCTTTTTTTATAGTATTGAACCAGTTGTGAAAACCTTTCAAAAATTCCATTCTTTTATTTTCATACTTGTATTGCTTGGAGCTGCTTCCTGCCAAACTGATACCTATATCCCTTGTGAAACGGACAATAATCTGCAAAATTTGCTTTGCAAAAAGTTTGTGGTTTCCGATGGCAAACCACTTGGATTTGTAAGGTATCGTTACGACGAAAACAACCTTCTGGCAGAAGAAGAATACCTGAATACCAAAGAAAAAAAGCAAGGGAAATTGCAATATTTCTATACCGGAAATCGCCTCGACAGCACTTACTTTTGGAATGCTGAAGATAGAATAAACACCAAGGTTATCAGGAATTACAATAATTTTGACAGCCTAATTGCCCAAACTACCTATACACTTGTAAACGGGGGATATCAGGTTGAAAAAAAAGAATTCAGCTATTCCCCACAGTTGGATACTGTACTTGTATATAGAAACGGACAATTGGTTCAAATTCAACGTTACTTTTTCTACAATCAGAGTCAGCAAGTATATAAAATTCTATATGGCTCTTTAAGTTCTGTATTGGATAGTCAATCTGTATTTTCCACCTCAGCCAAAGGTTTTGTAATTGAGCGAAAATTAGATGCTTCCGGAAAGAAAAGGGGACAAACAACCCGACAGTTTAACCCAAAAGGAGAATTAGTTTTGGAAGAAATTATGGGATTAAACAATGAATTAGTTCAGAAAACGGAGGTAATTTTTGATAACTCAGGCAGGGTAGTTAAAAAAATCTTCACTCGTCCCAACACTAGCTTAGATAACTTCGAGCAGTTTTATTACTATTAAAGATGAGTGAAAAAGTACATCTGCTGCACAAAATCAATTCGGTGGCAGAATTCCACGATACTTTCCTGATTGGGAATAGGTATGAACCCACAGCTGAAGTGGGTGAAAATGAATTTCAGCTACGTTATAATCTGATTAAAGAGGAAAACGAAGAATACCTGGATGCCTGCAAGAATGGGGATATCGTAGAAATCGCGGATGCTTTGGGAGATCAACTTTACATTTTATTCGGGACTATTTTAAGACATGGTTTACAGCACAAAATCGAGGAGGTTTTTGATGAAATTCATCGCAGCAACATGTCTAAATTAGATGGTGAAGGCAAACCCATTTTCAGGGAGGACGGTAAAATTCTGAAAAGCGAAAAGTACTTTAGACCCAATATTAAATCCATTTTGGATAAATAATCATGGCAAAGCGACTATTATTAAAGAACATCAAGGGTTTGGTGCAGGTAGAATCTGACTCCAGAATCAGGAGGCGATGCGGAAAAGAAATGCAAAACTTACCCGTTTTGGAGGACGCATGGTTGGCTATGGAAAATGACACCATAGTTGGATTTGGCACCATGGAAGAATGGGAAGGAATCAGCGATTGGAATGGCTTGGAAGTAATTGATGTAAGTGGGAAATATGTTTTCCCCTGTTGGAATGACCCACATACACATATAGTTTATTCCGGTAGCAGAGAATCGGAATTTGTTGACAAAATCCAAGGCTTAAGCTATGAAGAAATTGCCAAACGTGGTGGAGGAATCCTAAACAGTGCCAAACGTTTGTCATTGGCTTCGGAGGAAGAATTATACGAGAGTGCCAAAAAAAGAATTGAGGAGATGATTGGCTTTGGAACGGGTTGTTTAGAAATTAAAAGCGGTTATGGCTTATCGGTAGAAGGTGAAATAAAAATGTTACGGGTCATTAAGCGTTTGAAAGAAAGCATGCCTGTGAAAATAAAATCCACTTTTCTAGGAGCTCATGCCTTACCAATTGAATTTAAAGAAAACCGTTCTGCATATCTTGATTTGATAATAGAGAAAATGTTACCGATTATTCAACAGGAAGGCTTGGCTGACTATATCGATGTGTTTTGCGACAAAGGATTCTTTACTGTTGAAGAAACGGACCGATTGCTACAGGCTGGTAAAAAAATTGGTTTACAGGCAAAAATTCATGCTAATGAACTTGATTATTCCGGCGGAATTCAAGTAGGGGTAAAAAATGGAGCTTTATCAGTGGATCATTTGGAATTTACGGGTGACAATGAAATGGAAGTCTTACTCCAAAGCGAAACCATGCCAACCTTACTACCTTCCACAGCTTTCTTTTTAAGAATTAGTCCTCCTCCTGCCAGAAAAATGATGGATCACGGATTGCCCTTGGCCTTGGCGACAGACTTTAACCCAGGCTCTTCACCTTCGGGTAATTTCCCTTTTGTTATTTCTCTGGCTTGCATACTTCTGAAAATGCTACCGGAAGAAGCTATCAATGCTGCAACCATCAATTCTGCCTATGCCATGGGATTGGAAACTGAGTACGGAAGCATTGCCATTGGTAAAAAAGCCAATGTGTTTATTACCCGAGAAATCAATAGTTTGGCTTATTTGCCTTACAGTTTTGGATCGAACCTGATTGAAAAGGTAATCTTAAATGGCATCCTGGTGGTGGATAAGGAAACCAACAACTAAATATGTACTTGTTTAAAAAATAATGTTAAAGCATTTAAATCAAGTATACAAGCTAATCAGAAAGGGCTACTTTTGTCAATCAACAAACAACAAATAGTATGGCATTAGAACTTACAGATGCGAACTTCGACGAAATCGTTATGAAGTCAGATAAACCGGTATTGGTAGATTTTTGGGCAGTATGGTGTGGACCTTGCCGCATGGTTGGTCCAATCGTAGAAGAATTGTCGAAAGACTATGAAGGAAAAGCAATTATTGGGAAAGTAGATGTGGATAACAACCCCAACATTAGCATGAAATTCGGAATCAGAAACATTCCTACTCTTTTAGTTTTCAAAAATGGCCAAGTAGTTGACAAACAAGTAGGTGCTGTTCCAAAGACAGTTTTGGCCGGCAAATTAGACGCCCAACTCAACTAAACCTTTTATCTTGATGGGATGTTGCTAACTTAGCGACATCCCATTTTTGTTTCATGATAGACTTAACCGGTTCGGATATCCAGCAAATCAGTCACTTGGAGTTTATTGCTCGCCAGGTGGTTGAAGGTTTTATTACCGGACTTCATAAAAGTCCATTTCATGGTTTTTCTGTAGAATTTGCAGAACACCGCCTCTATAACGCAGGTGAAAGTACCCGGCATATTGATTGGCGTTTGTTTGGCAGAACCGATAAACTATTTATGAAACGTTACGAGGAAGAGACAAACCTCCGTTGCCAAATCGTTATCGATACCAGTTCCTCGATGTACTTTCCTTTTCCATCTAAAAAGGAAGATTTTGAACAAACCAAAATTGGCTTTTCAATTTTTGCTGCGGCATCTTTGATTTTAATGCTGCAAAAACAACGAGATGCCTTTGGATTGAGCCTTTTCGATAACCAAGTTCACCAACAAATTCCGGCAAAAAGTAGTTTAACCCATAGCAAATTGCTCTTTTACGAACTTGAAAAACTCTTGCAACCCGGGGTTGAAAAAGAAAAACATGGCACCCAAACTTCAACCTGCCTTCATCAAATAGCCGAAAGCATTCATAGGAGATCCTTGGTAATCATTTTTAGCGATATGGTTGATGGTGGCGGTAAAACAGATGACTTATTTGCAGCTTTACAGCATCTAAAGCACAACAAACACGAAGTTATTCTCTTCCATACCACCGATAAAAAAACCGAAATAGATTTTAAATTCGAAAACCGACCTTACAAGTTTATTGATCTGGAAACCGGAGAAGAATTAAAACTACTTCCCAATGAAGTAAAGGAATATTATACCAGACAGGTTGGCCAAAACCTAACTGATTTGAAATTAAAGTGCGGTCAATTCAACATCGATTTTATTGAGGCCGATATAGCTCAGGGTTTCAAACAAATTTTAATGCCTTACCTAATTAAGCGGGAAAAAATGATTTCCTAGCTTGTTAGCATATCATTGTTAAAATCTTATCCAACTTCATGACTTCTCTCATACAGAGTTGTTGAAATTTGCAAGATAAGATTACATGGTGCGCATTCTCCTTCAAACCCTTCTTTTTGTTTTTGCTTGTAATACAATTCAAGCGGAGGATTTTGCTTTCCTTTCTCGCAACTACCCTGTTAAAGCAGGCTTTAAAGCAGAATCGAAAACCATTGTTGATGTCAAGTTTAAACTAAATTCGTCCAAAGCAAAAAAGCGTAATTTATACTTACGGGCTATTTATATCATTGGCTCTGATACCATTACCGATTATTTGCATTTCACCGGAAACCACGATGGAATAATCAAACAAATACCATTGACAGCAGGAGAATCGATTGAAATGTACCTCTACCTGAACAATGAAGAAACAGAGGAGGTGAAAAACCTTATAGGATCCATGAACCTTAACCCTGGAGGTGTTTTACCAATTAATAATAAATTTAACAAAAATCTTTTTCCCGGCACCTTATGGTCGGCAGATGACCCTGTTCTTTTTAAAATTACCAAACAAGAAGACTCCCATAAAGACTTGCGAATCAACTTTGTATTCACAGAAAACTTTGAATTCGACAGACTTTTTATACGCATCAAGGTAATAAGTCCGGAACAAGGAATCGTAGTTCTCAATAAAGAAATAGAGGTTAACACCAGCGACTTCCTAGAATACAGCAAAAATACCATTAAAACAGAAATTCCTGAAATTATGATCAAAGGTCAGGGAACTTATTACATCCAAATTACCCACCAAATGCAAAACCTAAGGGTGAATGGAATTGATAATGCCTCCTTCGAATTACTCGAGCAACCCAAATAGGCTAACCTGATTTCTGCAATGCCTGTTATTGTTCTTACTACCACCATTCAGGCACCCATTGAAGTATGCTTTGACTTATCCAGAAGCATTGACCTTCATAGCCAATCTGTGAGTAATACCAAAGAAAAAGCCATCGGAGGCAGAACTTCTGGCCTCATCGAATGTGGAGAATACGTTACTTGGGAAGCCGTTCATTTTGGCTTTAAACACCGGTTAAGCTCTAAAATTATCGAACTTTCCTATCCTAATTCCTTCTGCGATACCCAAATTAAAGGGATTTTTCATCACTTTGTCCATCATCACACTTTCTCCTTTCAGAATGGTACTACCACTATGACCGACACCTTCGAATTTGCTTCTCCTTTCGGAATAATCGGCGAACTCTTCGATTATTTCATACTGAAAAACTATATGACCAAATTCTTGGTTGGAAGAAACGAATTCATAAAAAAAACAGCAGAATCCGAAGATTGGAAGAAATACCTACCACAGTAACCGGCCCCTTCCAAGTCAACATTTCTTCTGCCGCAATAAAAATAAGCCATTTTGTCACTAATATACAAAACAAAGTGTCATTTTGTCGCTATTAGTCCCGTTTTTTTTAACAGGCATTATCCTTGTCAAGGTCGAATCATCAAAACAACAATTAAAATTTAGGAGGATAAAACCATGACACTTATTAAAGTTAACAACCCAACAAAACAGTTCGTAAATCCAATGTGGAACAACCTTTTCAACGATTTTTTCACTACTCGTTTTACAGGCGAAGAACATTCAAGCCACGTACCTTCCGTAAACATTGTGGAAGACAAAAACCTTTACGAAATCCATGTTTCTGCCCCAGGTTTCAACAAGGATAACTTCAAAATTGAGGTAGAACAAAACGTTCTTTCTATTTCCGGTGAGTATAAAACTGAAAATACCGAAAACAATTCTGAGCGTAAATACACCCGCAAAGAGTTTAGCTACGGATCCTTCAAACGCTCTTGGACCTTGCCGGAAAACATTGAAACAGAATCAATTAAAGCCAGCTACGAAAACGGAATCCTCAATGTAGAAATTCCAAAAAAAGTTCAGGAGCCGGTAAAAACTACCCGCGAAATCAAAGTTTCTTAATTCTTGCTACCATGCAACACAAGAAGTCCTGCCATGAGGTGGGACTTTTTTTTGTTCTAATTTTAATTATGCGGGCCGCTTTCGCCTACAAACATGAACCATCAATCCAACTAAAATAAAAAGGCGAAAGCGCCGGGCTATCCACTACAAGTCCTCGCCCCGAAAGGGTTCGGGGCTGTGGGCTTTCCGTTTCTATCCCTGCCCGACGCTCCTTAAAACTGTATTAAGTATTCAACCTTTTATCCTTACCTACTAGGTACAACACCATGAATACAACCTTAAAAAAGCATCGCCTTTCATCCGAAATAAACATTTCTATATATTTACCTAACTATTAAAAAACTCCTACTGCGTTTACTCTTATCCATTTCCCAATTCATGAAACGAAACCATAGGTTTACAGTTAACACAGAATGGACAGGCAATCTCGGACCGGGAACTTCCTCCTACTCCGGGTATGAACGTAGCCATACCATTCGAATCGAAAACAAACCCGAACTTTATGGCTCATCCGATTCCAGTTTCCGGGGAGATCCAAGCAAACATAATCCCGAAGAATTGTTGTTGGCCGCACTTTCTTCATGCCATATGCTTTGGTACCTGCATTTGTGCTCCGAAGCCGGCATTCAGGTAATGGAATACCGGGATATTGCACACGGAATTCTCACAGAAAACATACAAGGTAGCGGGAAATTCACTGGCGCTACCTTAAACCCAGAGGTTATAGTTAGTGATGCCTCCATGGTATTACCTGCCTTAGATTTACATGCTAAAGCCAATGCTATGTGCTTTATTGCCAATTCCGTTAATTTCCCCATTGACCACCATCCAACCTGCACTCACCAACATGCTAGAACTTAAACCCAATTGCGAAAACTGTGGAAAAATGCTACCCAATACCTGCACCGATGCAATGATATGCTCGTTTGAATGTACCTTTTGCCAGGATTGTGCACAAAACCTCTTGTTCAACGTATGCCCCAATTGCGGAGGTGGATTTGAAAAACGCCCTACACGTCCAAACCACCTCTTAGAAAAACACCCTCCACAGACAAATACCTATTTAAAACCGGTCAATTTTACAACTTTCTCCACCCTACTCAATCGGTTTAAAAACATTCCACCATCCAATCGATAGGTGCCATCCGATTTGAACTCAAGCGACTAATGGTTTACAAAACCAATCCAATTAAGGCATTGGTGCTGGCATCATGTGAACTCACCTTTTTCCCTGCCTTAATTTCCGGAAGAATCTTTCCGGCTAGTTGCTTACCTAATTCAACCCCCCACTGATCATAACTGTAAACATTCCAAATGATTCCTTGCACAAAGATTTTATGTTCGTAGGCAGCAATCAAACTTCCCAAACTACGTGGACTTAATTTAGAAAATAAAAAACTACTACTAGGTTTATTCCCTTTAAAAACCTTAAAAGGCGCCAATTGATCAATCTCCTTCGCTGATTTCCCCGATTTCCTTAATTCTTCTACAACCTCTTCCCTACTCTTTCCATTCATTAAAGCCTCGGTTTGGGCGATAAAATTGGCTAATAACATGTGGTTCATACCAGCATCAAAACAAGTTTCCTTAAACCCTATAAAATCTGAAGGTATCAACTGGGTGCCTTGGTGTATAAGTTGATAAAACGCATGTTGACCATTTGTTCCTGCTTCACCCCAAATCACTCCGCATGTGGCATAATCCACCGGTTTACCATTCCGATCAACTGATTTACCATTGCTTTCCATTTCTGCCTGTTGCAGATATGCCGGAAAGCGATGAAGATACTGACTATATGGAAGAATTGCCTGACTTGTACAACCCCAAAAATTAGTATACCAAATTCCCAACAAAGCCATAATTACCGGAATATTCCGATCGTTTGGTGAGTATTTAAAATGCAAATCCATTACAAAAGCACCTTCCAACAACTCTTCAAAATTCTCATAACCAACGGCAAGACAAATACTTAGACCTATACTACTCCAAAGCGAGAAACGACCACCTACCCAATCTTTAAATCCAAACATATTGGATGTATCAATACCAAAATCAGAAACGGCCTTTTCATTGGTTGAAACAGCTACAAAATGCCTTTTAACCGCTTCTTGGCTTTTCAAGGCGCCAACTAACCAATCTTTAGCCAATTGAGCATTGGCCATGGTTTCTTGGGTGGTAAAAGTTTTAGAAGCAATAATAAACAAGGTGGTTTCAGGATCCAAATTAACCAAAGTTTCACCTAAATGAGCAGGATCCACATTGGACACAAAATGAACTTTTAACCTGGTTCGGTAAGCTTTTAGCGCTTCCGACACCATAACAGGACCTAAATCAGACCCGCCAATGCCAATATTTACAACATGCTCGATGGGTTTACCAGTAAACCCTTTCCAATCTTTACTCAAAACCTGTTTGGTAAATAGCTGCATTTTAGCCAAAGCATAATTTACTTCCGGCATAACATCTTCACCCTCCAATTCAATTGGCAAATCACTCAGATTTCGTAAAGCATGATGTAACACCGCTCTATTCTCCGTAACATTGATAGATGACCCCGAAAAAACAGCTTCCTTAGCCAAATCCAACTTGCACTCATCCGCAAGATCTAATAAACTCCTAAACGCCTCTTGGTTGATGAAATGCTTGGAATAGTCAAAAACATTTCCTTCCAGCTCAATATGAAACTTTGTATATCGTTCAGGATCATTTTTAAACAAATCCTTTAAATCCACTTTAGACAATTCTTTCTGAATGGATTTAAGCCTTTTCCAAGCCTGGGTTTTTGTTGGATTGATATTGGGTAAAGTATTCATGGGAAAATAGATGGCAAAAAAATAGCCCCATTCAGTCGAACAGGGCTACTTTAGAATTGATTTAACTAGTTTTTGGGTTGTTTATCTCCGGATTTTTCGGAATTTTGAGGCGGAACCTGGGGTTTCGCTTCTTTTGCTTCCTTTGATTCTGTAGTATTATGTGGGTTAGAACAACATGTTTTTCCCTCTTTTTTGCAGCAAGCTTTGCCGTCTTTTCCCTTCTCCTTTTCCTTTTCACCACCTTTGGTTATTACCAACTGGGCTTTAGGTAATGAATAAGCAAAAACTTGGGCTGAATTAGCTCCCACAAAGGAAACCAAAGCTACAATGGCAAGAATTTTTTTCATAAATAGATCGTTAAGATGCTGTAAAGGTAGAACAAAACTTTCAATTAAGATTCCAATTAACAATCAACCTAATTTAGCAATCACTGTTTTCCCTCCAACAACTTTTTCTTCCAGATTTACAGTAACTTTGGCACTAAGCGGAAGGTAAATATCAACCCGGGATCCAAACTTAATGAATCCTAATTCAGAGCCTTGACGAACTGACTGACCTTCCTTACCATACCAAACAATTCGGCGAGCTAACGCACCCGCGATTTGTCTGAATAAAAATTTTTCCCCTTTCGCATTCTCCACTACAATGGTGGTACGCTCATTTTCCGTAGAAGACTTTGGATGCCAGGCTACCAGGTATTTACCGGGATGATATTTTAAATATTTAATCACTCCGGAAAGCGGATACCGATTCACATGCACATTAATTGGGGACATAAAAATCGATACTTGAATTCGTTTATCTTTTAGGTATTCATCTTCAACCGTTTCTTCAATAACAACCACTTTTCCATCTGCAGGAGCCAATAAGCTATTTTCATCAATAATAATTTCTTTATTGGGATGTCTGAAAAACTGCAAAACAACTACCATAACAAAAATGCTTACGGCCAATGCCAGGTAATTTAACCATTTTACCTCTGGAGCCCAATAGGTTACAGCAGTAATAAGTATGGCAACAAAAACAGTAGCAATAAAAATGCTGGGATATCCTTCTTTATGTATTGTCATGGTGCGAAGGTAAGTAGGATAAAACAACGATATAAACTTTCAATTAGAACTTTCCCACAAACAAATCTGAAATAGTTGGATAAATTACCCTCGGCGGTAACAATTTGTTTACCATTTGTTTACTTTCGCTTTATATCAGACTTATGAAATACATCTTTACACTTTTGTTTTTTAGCCTATTATCCTGCATTAGCTGGGGGCAATCTTCCTTATTTTTCCGAAACAACACAGGTAATGATTTCCATGTCGAAGTCAGTATTACTTCCAACTTAAATGCTCCTGACTCCAATTGGATTTTATTAGAAGATACCGTTCTAGCATGGAAGGAAACTGACACCGAAGTTTTGCAATGTCTGCGTGATTCCAACCATTTCAATCCGGGGGATAGCCTTATTCTTCGTGTACTTTTTAAATCCATTTCGGATTCAACACTTGTTTTATTTAGAATAATAGGTAATGATTTAGGAAGTAATTTTTCATATAGGGTTATTTGTCCGGGTTATGATGAAGGATGGCTTAGTGATGCCAATTTCCATGAAGCCGCCCTTACCTATAACCAACAAGCTGCACACCTCAAATATAAACCGGACAACGATGATTCGGGGTTTTCAAGGGATATACGAGTTACCATTCATGATGACCAACCACTTGCAATTGCAAATTCAGACTTTAACAATCCCAATGTTCTGAACATCATGTGTTACAATGTGCAAATGATCACTTTTGGAGTTTCAGGATTAGGAGATGCTGCTTTGCGCTGCGATCTACTACCATCCCATTTTAATTCCAATTTGGATGCTATTGCCTTTGAAGAAATATTCGACGATAGTCCAAGAAACGACCACATGATTCCATCTATGGAAGCCCAGGGATTTACCTACCATACCTCCATCCTAAATGACCCGGGTTTAATACCTTTTCCTATCAATGGCGGAGTGATGATTTTTAGCAAATGGCCAATTTTGGATAGCGATGAAATTGAATATGCAGAATGCGGACCAACTTCATCCGATTGCCTGGCGAGAAAAGGAGTTAAGTATGCTAAAATCAATAAACTAGGGAAAAACTATCACTTTTTTGCCACCCACATGGATGCCGGAAGTGATGCGGAAGACATGGCAGCGCGCCATTCTCAAGTAGATGAAATTAATCAGTTCATTTTAACGAAAAATATTCCATCCTGGGAACCGGTAATTTTTGGAGGAGATCTGAATACCAGGCCTTATGGTGACGATGGAGTATTTCAACATTTCGAAGATTCAATTCACTTCATTTATCCTCCTCAACGAGGCTTTTATGAATCTAATTTCAGTTTGGATACAGGTCGATTTATCGACCATATTTGGATTAGCAGCCAACACTTACTTCCTATTTCTGCAGTAGACAAAGCCTTAACCTATACAAGTATTGCAGATGAAATGTGGGATTTATCCCAGTTTAGCGACCACCGTGCCATGTATGGTCGATTTGAATTCCCCGATGTTCAATTTTCCAACTTTACAGATTCCAATTTATGTCCCGGCGATAGCTTTTCAGCATTTATTAGTTCAAGCAATAATCCATTCTTGAATTGGACAAAAGATGGAGTACCGTTAAATTTGACTGGTGGTAATTTAACCCTAATAAACAGCACACCTTCTGAATCGGGTTTATATGTTTGTCAGTTGGACTACCCTTATACCAATGGTCCAAACTCTTATTTCCTTGATCCTTTCTTTTATCCGGGAGGTGAAACGATTTATAACTCCCAATCCGGCATTCCAATTGCCCAACTAACGATTGATTCAGCATTTTGTGAATCCGGCATAACCGATTGGATTCCAAATTCGATAAAAATCTATCCTAATCCTTCCGAAGGCGATTTTTACATCAATGCCCCTGAAAACGGAATAACAACCTGGACTATTTATTCCTTTGATGGTAAAGAATGCCTGAGTGGAAGCATTAATTCAACTTTACCAACCCTTCAAACTACGAAATTGGAAAATGGAATTTACCTGTTAGAACTGATACAAAATGGCAACAGCTATTTTCAAAAAATACTGATAAGAAAAGGTTGATAAATTGATAAGGAAATCAAAGGCCTTGTTAGCAAATCTCCTACTTTTACCTAGATGAATCGGAAGTTTATTTATGCATTAGTCGCTTTGGCAATGGCTGTTCTTGCCTATTTTTTCATTTCCAACCTATGGAAAGACTCCAGTGAGGAAAAATTAACTGCCAAAGTTATTAAAGGAGATTTTGAAGTAACCGTATTCACTACAGGGGAATTACAGGCCAAGAACAGTTTGGATATAGATGGTCCGACCGGCATGAGAAACGCTCAAATTTGGCAAGTAAAAATTGCCGATTTGGTTTCGGAAGGAACCAGAGTAAAAAAAGGTGAATACATAGGCCGATTAGACCAAACTGAAATAATGAATCGAATTAAAGATGAAAGTTCCGAAATAGCTAAAAATGAAAGTAGATTTATTCAAACCAAATTAGATACAACCTTGGATTTGCGCAATGCAAGGGATGAAATTATTAATCTTGGTTTCGCTGTGAAAGAAAAAGAAAACATTGTTTCACAAAGCACTTACGAAGCCCCTTCCATCATTCAACAAGCAAAAATGGATTTGGATAAATCCAAACGCCAGTTAAATCAGGCAGAAACCAATTATAAAATCAAAGAAAAACAAGCTAAAGCCAAAATGCAGGAAGTTACTGCAGTTTTAGAAAGATCTCAAAATAAAGTTAAGGTTTTGCAAGACCTTCTGAATGACTTTACCATTGTAGCCCCTGAAGACGGTATGGTAATTTACCAACGGGAATGGAACGGCAAAAAGAGAATCGTTGGATCAACTATTGGCGCCTGGGATCCAACCGTGGCAACCCTCCCCGACCTCTCAATTATGCAAAGCAGAACCTATGTTAACGAAGTAGATATTCGAAAAATTAAGAAAGGACAAAAAGTAAACATTTCCCTGGACGCCTACCCCGAAAAAAAATTAACCGGATTGGTAGATGCGGTTGCCAATGTTGGAGAACAAAATCCTAGAAGCGATGCCAAAGTTTTTGAAGTAAACATCCTGATCAATGAAAAGGACACTTCACTCAGACCGGCAATGACAACAGGAAATTACATCTTGGCAGATAAACTTAAAAATGTTCTTTACATCCCTCTTGAAGCCTTACACGTGCAAGGTGACAGCTTAAATTTTGTTTATAAAAAATCAGGAACATCCGTAGTTAAAACACCTATCAAAACCGGGGTTACAAATGAAAATTTTGTAGTAGTACTTTCAGGATTAAATGAAGGGGAAGAAGTTTTTTTGGTAAAACCTGAAAACGCAGAAAAATTAAAGTTGGAAGAAAAAAAATAATTCATTCCACCTCCTACTTTTAATCCTTATTGATTTTATACTTTTCTTTCCCCGCTGATTGCAACCCTTTCCTAAAAATCAGACTCTCTTCTTTTGATTTTTATAGTCGCAAATAAACACCTCAAAAAAATTCTCCTTCCAAAAACCATTTTAAATTAGGATAGACATTCACGGGTTTTAATCCCAAAATTGTCAATAGAAATTTTAAACTACGTTTCGAGACAAGTGTTAGTAAGGCTTTCAAGTAATTTTTACCGAGAGAACAAAATGTAAGTCCTATTAAGTGTTAATATTTCTTGTAAAATAGGACTAACATGTTGTTTCCTCGGCACTAACTAACACTAGCTCGGGATTAACCCAAATCATCTCACATCCCATCGCGCTTGTCATTTGTTCACTTCGTTTCAAATGACAATTTTGTGTTAATACCAATTTACTACCTTTTGAGTTTGCACCCTCGGGCAACGATAGAGGCAAGTAGCCCACAGTACCACTACGGCTTTAGCCTAGGGGGACGAGGACTACAGCCGATAGCGTGACCCGAACGCCATGCAAGAAGGAATGGATTTGGCAAAAAAAAGTTGGGCGGAGGGGGCCCGCATACAAGGTATTAAATCCAGATTACTCATTAGAAAATCATAAACGAGTTAAGAATTTCTAAGTTAATTTGTTTGTCCAAATTGATAATACCGATAGCAAATCTGTAATAGTCCAATTATGCTTCGCATTAATTTACCTAAACACCTTTTGCATCGGCATTTACCACTGTAATTTTCAAACTAGTATTTGGACTATTTTTCAAATAACATTGGTATAACAACTTCTTCCCGAAATGCTTCGGGAGGGGTAAATCCAACTAAATCAAGTAGTTCGGATTTGAAATCATCCAATGGATAATTTGGCTTAAAAAGGAAAATTGATTCCTCCCGGATCAGGTTTCAATCAAACCCTAAGGACTG
This sequence comes from Bacteroidia bacterium, assembly GCA_019695265.1. Classification (NCBI taxonomy): domain Bacteria; kingdom Pseudomonadati; phylum Bacteroidota; class Bacteroidia; species Bacteroidia bacterium. Next base: position 41,646 of record JAIBAJ010000016.1, read on the forward strand.
ACAAAAGACCACCAATACACTATTCTTTAGTACTAATCGATTTTCATTTATCTTTGCTTAGATTATCAAGGCAGTCAGGTTTAAATTGGTATTAATTTATTCAAATTTTAGTTTTTTATGAGTTCAAAAGGTAAAATTCTATTTATCGTTTTTATCCTTGTTGGTTTATTGTCAGTACTATTTTATCTTGTTCAACGCATTGGAGTTTCGGCCTTAGAAAACAACCATAGCATAGAGCGTATCGAAAGAACCCTCTACCATACCAATCGTTTATTAATTTTTACTACGGACATTGAAACTAGCGGCAGAGGCTACATTTTAACTAATAATAAAGAAGTTAAAAAACCGGGTGAATTGGCTGTAGAAAAAATCTACAAAAAGCTGGACACCCTCCATCGGATTTTTGCCAACAAGCCTGATCAAATGAAAAGGCTTGACACACTGGAAATTTTAATTAAGGAGAAAGTTGAATTGGGAAATCAAATTTTTTATTTGGTGGATCAAGGGAAAGGAAATGATGCTAAAGAATTGGTCAATACGTTAAAAGGCCATGTATTAATGGAAAAAATCCGAAAACAAGTAGACTTATTAATTACAAACCAAAAAACAGAATTGGAAAATCAACGAATTAATCGAGCACAAAACGAGGCCCTTTTAATTCGGCTTGCCAAAGTGGTTTTTATTCTAATCATTCTTGTATTGATTTCCGGGGGATGGGCACTAGCCCACAATTTCGTCAAAAAGGAAATACTTCAAAGTAGATTGGAAGGTATAGTTAATCATATTCCGGCTTCAATTTTTATTGTCAATAATCAATTTAAAGTGACTTTGGCCAATCAAAACCTTTCAAACACATTAAAACGTCCGACAAGCTTAATAGAAGGCAAATCTATACACGAATTATTTCCTGATATCATTTCAGAAGAACTGGAAGAAAATTTCATTAAAATCAAAAATGGATCCGAAGGAATGATTCTTGAAAAAGAACAAAATTTCGATGGGGAGATACGACATTATGTTACCTTTTTATTCAAATTCGAAAACAAAACCGGTGCGACCGAGGAGTTTGGTTGCTTAACTGTTGATGTCACGACCAACAAAAAATCTGAATTGGAGCGTAAAAAAGCAGTCGATATTTTTAAAGAATTGTACGATAAAGCCCCGATCGGAATTCATAGTATTAATTTGGATGGCCAAATTGTTCGTTCCAATAAAACCGGTTTGCAATGGTTGGGAATACCGGATAACGAGAACCTAAACCACATACAATTTGTTGATTTATTAGACCGAAATTCTGTACCCAAATTTATCAATGCGCTCAATCAATTGTTTATCAAAGGAAGCATTAATAACCTCCATTTAGATATATGCAAAAAGGATGGAAGCCTACTCAATGCAACCATTAGCGGAATTACCGAGAAGAACAATGAAGGCAATATTGAGCTGGCACATTTAACTTTAATTGACAACACCCGCCTTGAATTAGCCTTTGAAGAATTAGAAAAGTTAAACCAGGAACTTGCAACCCAATCCAGCCATGTAGGCAACCTTCAAAAAGAATTGGAGGCCTTTTTCTTCACTTTGTCTCATGACCTTCGAAATCCCATCCGAAACATTACAGGATATGCTCAATTGCTGGGAAATGACCTTTATAGCCTCGATATTGAAAACTCCAATAAGAACTTAAAAAAAATCATCGAATTTTCCGAATCCATCGGAGGCAAACTCGACGATTTACTTGAATTCTTTCGTATTACTAACAGAAAACCATCCTTCCAAAATTGCGATTTAGACGAAGTAGTAAATAACACCTTGCAGAACTCTCTTCCGGAAGGAATTTTGGATACCATCAAACTAAAAATCCTCCCATTGCCTAAAATATGGGCTGATCAGGAATTTATTACCCTCATGATGGAAAATCTGGTCATGGGTTCGATTCGTTCTTCCTCTAAAAAAATCTTCCCTTACATTGAAATTAGTGCCGAAGAAAACAACCAGGAAGTCATTATTTCAATCAAAGACAATGGCTCCATTTTTCAGCAAAACAAAAATGATCGAATGTTCGGCGTTTTTCAAAATATCAAACGAGAAGATGAAACCCATCCCATAAATTTGGAATTAGCCTTGGCCTGCCGAATTATTGAAAAACATGGCGGAACCATTTCTGCCGGCACCGACAACAACGATTGGGCTGTTTTCTCCTTTACCATTCCCAAACAAAAGCCTAAACCGGAATACATCGAATTGAAACAAAAAACGGATACGTTTTAATACCAATCGATCCCGGTTAACACCAAAACAATTCTTGGAATTTTTAGTACTGTTAGTCTTTGTTTCTTGAATCAATGACTATAGTAACCGGACCGTCGTTGACAAGGTTTACCTGCATATCGGCACCAAATGAACCTGTTAAAACCTTGTTTCCAAGTTCCTTCTCCAACATTTCTACAAATTTCTCATACATCGGAACAGCTTTCTCCGGCCGGGCAGCAGCTATATACGACGGTCGATTCCCTTTTTTGGTTGAAGCATACAACGTAAATTGACTTACCACCAGAATTGCGCCACCTACTTCATTCACCGAACAATTCATAACACCAGCTGCATCAGAAAAAATTCGAAGACGAGCCACTTTGCCTACCAACCATTCTAAATCTTCCGGTTCATCATCCACATGAACACCCAACAAAACCAAACAACCTTTTCCGATTGAACTGATGGTTGTTCCTTCCACAAGCACCGATGCTGATTGAACCCGTTGAACTACTGCTTTCATTAATACTGATTAGTGCGCAACATAACCAAGGTACAAGCCTCATCCACCCCTATTCCTGCTTGGTGAGCCAGTTGTTCAAAAACCACATTCTCTGTGCCGGGGTTAAAAATAATCCTTCTGGGGTTCAAAGCCAAAACCTTGGGCATCAACTCTTCCTGATTTGAAGGAGCAACATACAAAGTTACTGTATCAAACAACTCTCCTTCAGGCCATTCCGTCTGAATATCAATATCCCCTACCTTCCCTTTATCTTTTCCATATGCCACCACATCATGCCCGTATTGATTTAATAACTCAATAGCCATATTGGCATACCTTCCAGGTTTCAGGCTGGCTCCAACTACCAAAGTCTTCTTACTCATCTCCAAAATTTCAGCTAATTTAAAAATGTTACTAAATCAATTGGGGAAATAGTAAATTCTTTTGATTCAAAGCCTATTTTTGCTCTGAAATTTCCTGTTATGACTGAAACACTTAAGGATTTTATTTCTGCCAGCGATAAAAAATCCTTTGATAAAGAACATAAGCGTAAGCTATTATTCAATATTTCCCAATACGACAAAAAGGTAGTTGAAGGAAAACTTATCTATTCCGACCTGAATTTAGCCCGGGAACGTGCTTCTCACCTTAAAACCAAAACCATCAATAACCTGGACAAATACCTCATTGAATTTGAAGCTGCATTTGTTAAGCGAGGCGGAAAAGTTCTTTGGGCAGAAAATGGAGATCAGGCAATTGAAGAAGTTTTGAAAATTGCCAAAAAAATTCATGCTAAAACCTTGGTAAAAGCCAAAAGTATGGTTACTGAAGAAATTCACCTAAACCATCACATGGAAAAAGCAGGTATTGAAAGCATTGAGACCGATTTGGGTGAGTATATTCAACAACTTGATGGTGAACCTCCATACCACATTGTTACCCCGGCCATGCACAAAAGCAAGGAGGATGTGGCTAAACTTTTTCATGAGAAAAAAGGACTACCTCCGGGTAGCAGCCCATCCGATATCATGGCCTATGTTAGACGAATTTTAAGAGAAAAATATACTGAAGCTGAATTGGGAGTTACCGGAGGAAATTTCCTGGTGGCCGATATTGGCGCCGTTGGAATTACCGAAAACGAAAGCAACCAATTTATGAGCGTGGCCTTTCCCAAAACCATTATTTCTATTGTTGGTATAGAAAAAATGATTCCTTCTTTGGCCGATTTAGACCTGTTTTTCCCTCTTCTGGCAGTACATGGAACCGGACAAAAAGTAACAGTCTACAACACTTTGCTTACCGGCCCCCGCCAAAATGGAGAAATTGATGGACCAGACGAGATGTATGTCATTTTACTCGATAACGGACGTACCAATTTATTGGCGCAGCCGGATCAACGAGAAGCGCTTAATTGCATTCGTTGCGGTGCTTGCTTAAATGCCTGCCCCATTTATCGCAATGTGGGAGGCCATAGCTATGCAACTACCTACAGTGGTCCTATTGGCAGCGTAATTACGCCCCATTTGCGTGGTTTTGACGACTTTAGGCACCTTAGTTTTGCTTCCTCGCTGTGCGGACGCTGTACCGAAGTTTGCCCTGTTAAAATCGACATTCACAAGCATTTGCTTCACAACCGTCGCGACAGTATCAATCAAAACTACAGTTCTAAAGTGGAAAATATTTCCATGTTCTTTTGGAAAAAAGTTACTCTTAGCCGAAAAAACATGAACAAAGGTGGGGCTTCTGTTAAAAATTTCTTTCTGAATAGTTTTTTCAAGTCTGCTTGGGGTAATCGCCGTGAAATGCCTCAACTTGCCCAAAAATCATTCAATGAAAGATGGCGCGAAAAGAAGGGAATTAAATAAGAATTTTCCATTTTTTTGTTTAATTAGGCGGGTACCTTCGCATTAAATTATCCTTTTCCCCATAATTTTTCGGGCTCAGGTCCGGGCTATCGGCTGTAGTCCTCGCCACCCTCCGCTATCGCTGCGTGTGCCTGTGGGCTACTTGCCTCTATCCCTACCCGGAAAGACCGTGCAAGCCCATGAGCCGTCACCTTTACCCACCAAAAATATTGGAAGTTTGACCGATCACCGATCTGTAATAGTCTAATGAGGCCTGGCAATAAATTGCCTAAACAGCTTTTCATCTGCTTACCATGCCATGGTTTTGATTATACTGATTGGGTTTGCACCTCGGGCAACGATAGAGGTAAGTAGCCCACAGGAGCACGCGGCGATAGCCAAGTGCTACGAGGACTACAACCGATAGCGTGACCCTAACGCCCCCGTTAGAAATTTGAGTCTTGCAATTAGCCGGATGGGCGATAGGG
>JAIBAJ010000017.1 GCA_019695265.1 Bacteroidia bacterium
TCCCTTCCCTGCACCAGCACATGGACCCAAGCATCGACTCCTTTAAAGTGGAGGTTTTGGAAGTAGAACAAGACTTTTACATGGAGTTTAACCCCTGGAAAAAACCTGATAAACGTAAAATTGCCAAAACCTTTCAATTTAAACCCTTTCACCTCAACGAAAAGGAATTTAAAGACCGATTATATGCCAGACGATTCGATCAGGAACCCAATTTTATTGAAAAACTTAAAACCGGTTTTGGTCTGTTAAAATAATATGTTTTTCAAAGATCCTATATTACAAAAAGCCTTTGACACCGATGGCTTTGTTCGCTTTCCACTTTTAGACGAAAGTGAAGTACATGCCTTGAACGATCTTTATGACCATTCTTTTTCTTCTAACAATCCGGGCTTCTATTCCAGTAGCTTCCTTGCCGATGAATCCCAACGAGCACTCCTTAACAACCGTATAGAAGAACTGGTACAAACTAAAATTAATACCCTTTGCCTGCCTCATCAAAAACTGGGTGCCTGCTTCCTGACAAAAAATACCGGACCTCAAGGCGAAATGCCCCCTCACCAGGATTGGACCATTGTAGATGAATCCGGGTTCCATGCCATGACCATTTGGATTCCGTTGCAAGATGTTAATGCCGAAAACGGCGCCCTGCAAGTAGTTCCCGGTAGCCATAAATTTTCAAAAGCCTTGCGTGGACCAAGTCTGAAAGACCCTTTCAACGACCTGCATACCCAAATTAAAAAGGATGCTGTTTTGGTTCCCCTGAAAAAAGGTGAAGCCATCGCTTTCTCCCATGCCATCTTACACGCTTCCCCACCCAACCTAAGCCCAAAATTGCGCATCGCAGTAACCTATGGTCTTATACCCGAAAACGCTGAAATGTGCTTTTACCATCAGTCTTCGCCCGGTATGGTGGAAAAATATACCGTAAAACCAGACTTTTTTCACCGTTACAACACCATGATTGGTCAGGCACCTTCCTGGTTACAACCTTCCGAAACCTTCAACTACGTCGAAAAACCGGTAAGCCTCCAAGAATACAACCTGGCAAAACGAAACTATCTGAAACAAAAAACCATGGACTCTTACCGCATGAACCCCATTTTGAAGGATGCCAACCACCAACAATTTTTTGAAAAAAACGGTTATGTGGTTTTACCCATACTCGAACAAGATAAGGTTGAGCAACTGAAATCTTACTACAATAACTCAGCCATAGCAAGCGAAAAACACGAAGGTTTTCATGTGAGCATGGATAGTGCCGATAAAGATTTTTGCCGGGCAACCCGCGATTTTGTTTGGTCATTAGTGCTTCCTGAAATGGAAAAATATGTTAGCAATTTTAAACCCTTCGTTGCCAGCTATACCGCCAAAGAACCTTCTCCTCGTGGAATCGTTCCTCCTCATCAGGATTGGAGCTTTGCCGATGGTGAACAAGAAGGAAATTGTTCCATAACCTGTTGGATTGCCTTGGTAGACACAACCCTTGACAACGGTGCACTTGGGGTTATTCCCGGAACACATCGCCTCATGCAAAACCACCGCCCTTCCCCTTCCCCGCAAACACCGGTTCCTCTGGCTAACCACATGTTCGAACTATTCCCCTTTACTCAACTGGTGGAAATGAAAGCCGGCGAAATGCTAATGTTTGATAACCGTACCTTCCATGCATCCCCTCCTAATATTGCTCAAAATACCCGCTTAGCAGTTGGAATAGGTATTACCCAAAAGGATGCTCAATTAGTCCATTATTATCTTAAACCCAATGGAAAAAAGGATACCCTCCTGAAATACCAAGTCGACGAAGAGTTCTTTATCCAATACGATAATGCCAGACTCTCTAAAATGTACGAAAAAGGTGAACTAATTCAGGGATATGGCCAACCAATCGAACTGCCATACAGCTTCGAAAATTGGGATAAAACCACCATCCTGGAAGAAATTCAAGCCTTGGGAGCCACCATCAACCCTCCGCTCCAAGCCAGAATGAAAGAACTCTTCCCTTCCATGTACAACCAAACAAACCGGAATAACCCTGAACCTGAATTGGTTATGGACTCTACCCCACTCGATTCCAGAACCTTTTTCGAAAAATACACCCCTCTGAACATCTTTAGAGAAATTAAGTATAAATTAGGGTTGAATTAATTTGAACGTGAAAGTTGGATTCTATACCGTTGATACCAGACACTTTGAAGATGGAACCACCATCAACATTGTGGAACTTGGAAACCAATTACCCTTTGTGGTAAAACGGGTTTACAGCCTGGTATTAAACCAAGCCGGAGTGAAAAGAGGCGCTCATGCACACCTCAACCAAACCCAATTGCTTTACGCCCTATCCGGTCATTGCATTGCCAAGGTATGGAACCAATTCGGCCAAATGCAAAGCTTCGACCTTTCCAATTCCGGCCAAGGCCTCCTCTTACCCCAAAACCACTGGATTGAAATTGAAGCCCTTCAGCCCTCCGTTTTGGTTTGCCTGGCTTCCGAACACTATCAAAACCTTCAAACCCTGTATAACAAATCCCAATTCCTAAACCAATAATACTATGTTCGACTTTCCATCCTCCATGAAACCCATTTTTAAAGATGCCGCTTTACAGGCTGCCTTCGAAAAAGACGGGTTTGTAGTGGTCGATTTCTACTCACCCCAACAAGTTGAACAACTTATACAACTCTACCGTGACCTACACCCTAAAGATGAAGTAGGTTTCTTCCCCAGTACGTTCTCGTCCGACAAAAACTACCGCAAAAAGGCCGACCAAACCATCCGGGAAGTGGCTGCAAACAGAATGCAGGAAATTTTTACCGATTTTCAGGAAGTTTGTGGCTCTTTCATCGTTAAAAGCCCCAATCCACAAAGCGGTATGTGTGTGCACCAAGACATGAGTCTGGTAGACGAAAGCCGTTTTACCGGTGTCAATATTTGGGCTCCTTTAACCGATTTAACCATTCAAAACGGAGCTATTTTTGTATTACCCGGCAGCCACCGTTTCTTTCCTACCTACCGCGGTAGCAGCATACCCGAATTCTTCTCCCCTGTCATGAATGAAATTGTCGACTACCTCCAACCCGTGCTCATCTCTGCCGGGAAAGCAGTTGTTTTCGACCAAAGTATCATTCACTTCTCCCCGCCCAATTTGTCTGACCAAATCCGAATTGTAACCAATATCTTTATTACCAATGCCGACGCCGAGTTCAGAACCTATTTCTGGGACAAAAACCCGGAAAACAAAGTAGAAATTTATGCCCAGGAAAGTACATTCATGACTGATTTTGAGCAATTTGGACAAAACATTCACAACCGCCCCCGGGTAGGTTCTCTAATCCAAACCGAAGTATATAGTTTCCCTAAAATCAATGCCGGTTTCCTGGCAGAAAATTGCAAACCCACCCAAGCCAGAATATTAATCGAATCGGAATGGAAGGCCTACCAAGACGCTCATCAACCAACTCCATCCCCCAAAAAATGGTGGCAAAAAATAATTGGATAAAATGGCCGTACGAATTTTTAAAAACAGTGAACACCAGGCTTTGTTCGACAAGCAAGGCTTTATTGTTCTCCCCTTTCTTACCACTTCCGAAATTCAAGACCTGGAAGCCTTTTTTGACCAAACCCATCCCAACCTCCACAACAATGGCTTCTTTTCCGATAGTTATCACCCCGATTACAACTATAAAAAACTAGCCAGCGAAAAAATTGTCCACGTGTTTTCCCGGGCCTACGAATCCTACTTTACCAATTATACCCCTTTTGGTGGGGCCTTTTTATATAAAACCCCCGGACAACAAAGCGAATTGGCAGCACACCAGGATTGGACCATCGTTGACGAAACTCAACAAGTTGCACTCAATTGCTGGGTTCCACTTTGCGATATCAACGAAACAAACGGTTCTCTCATGATACTCCCCGGTAGCCATTTCCAAAACTATCCCTCTTTGCGTTGTCCTACCTTGCCCTTCTTTTTTTCCGGTCACGAAGATATTATCCACCAAAACCTAATTCCGTTTCACGTAAAAGCAGGAACCGCCATCATCCTCAACCAAAGTGTAATTCATTACTCCTTACCCAACCGTTCCAATGCTGTTCGTAAAGCCATTACAGCAGGCATCAAAAGCTTTGGAGCTCAAATGTATTTCCACTACAAAGTGCCTGACCTCGACCTTCTGGAAATATTTAAAGAAGAGGATTCCTTTTTAATACAATTCGAAAATTTCGCCACCGATATCATGGAACGCCCCAAACTCGGTGAAAAAGTTGGCGAAAAACCATATACAAGTCCCCGGTTTACCAAATCAGAAATAAATTCCCTCATTCAGTCCATGCGCCTAAAAGCAGGTTTCGATTTTGTTCCATTGCCCCCTACCCAGGCACCCGCTTCAAATCTGTTTTCACGTTTAAAAAACTGGATTGCTCGCTAATGGAAACAAATCCCATTTTACTTGATAAGGCCCTCGATGATGAGTTGAAACGAGAAGGGTATGTCGTTGTTCCTTTTTTATCTCCCCAACAAGTTATTGACTTAAAGACCTTTTTCATTCAAAACCACACCGACGCACTTCCAGGTTTCTACGCCACAGCGCATTCCCCAAACCTCGGGTTCCGAAAGGCAATGAACGACCGAATTATACAGGAGTTTAGCACTCCCATCCAAAGCCTGTTCAGTCATTGCAAACCTTTAGGAGGCTCTTTTGTTGTAAAAAACAACCAGGGTAGCGAGGTGTTACGTGCCCACCAGGATTGGAACATTGTGGATGAAACCAGGTTTCGTTCCTTTAATATTTGGGTTCCTTTAGTCGATCTTTCTTCTCAAAACGGAGCAATTACCGTACTCCCGGGTAGCCATGCATGGATTGAAAACTACCGTGGGCCTAACATTCCTGATGATTTCGAACAGGTAAACTCCCAACTTTGGGATCGCATGCTTACCTTAAACATGAAAGCCGGTCAGGCACTTATTTACGACCACCGATTGTTTCACGCATCGCATGCCAATACAAGCGATTTCCTGCGCATGGCATGTGTTTTTGGCATCATCCCCGAAAATGCCGAAATGCTTTATTATTATGGCAATGGCAACCAGGTAGAAGTTTACAAAAGCAGTGTCGATTTCTTTATGAATGGCAACATCCAGGAAGGCAACAAACAATTAGAAATGGTCAAAACCATCCCCAGGCCCATTCCCAATTTAGAAAAGTTAGGTTTCACCCTTTCGAAGCCTGCTTCAAGCAACTTTTGGTCCCGATTGTTTGGCAGGGGCTAGGTATAACCGGCAAAAGAGAGGTTTACTATCTGGTAATTGATGTTTAGGCGGGCCCCCTTCACGCCCCACCAACCGTCTGCAAATCTTCAGCGCTCCTGCATGGGCGTTCGGGTCACGCTATCGCCTGTAGTCCTCGTCCCCCTAGGCTTAAGGCCGTCGGGGTCCTGTGGGCTACCTGGCTCTATCGTTGCCCGGGGGTGCAAACCCAATCTGCTTACTTTATATCCATATTTATGAAGAATCAGGCTAAAAATTTTTTGAAATTTACAGTATCATTTGCCCATTCAAAAGCTGTTTAAGCAAAAAAACCACAGCCAATTTGGACCATTTTAAAATTTCAATCGCTAGAAATAGATAACAGAAAAAGGAAATAAATTAAGTTCTATCCTAATAATACAGTACAACAATATCCTACTTATTGGCACATAGCTTATTGAATATGAAATAAAGATAAACCAAGTAAAAACTATTTTTTTATTCCAAAAATATTTACATACTTGCACACTATTGGTTGGTTAGGAGAGAGAAAGGGAGAGGGAGGCGGTAGATAGGTGTAACGGCAAAAACAGACTACCATTCTATTATCATATTTTTTTTATATTTGCTTTATGAAATTAGAAGTAGAAAGAATCGATGCTATCAAAAATTACTTTTCTACAAAGCCAGTGTTAAATGCTTACCTATTTGGGTCATTTGCAAGAAACGAGGCGGATTATCAAAGTGATATTGACATACTTGTTGACTTGGATTACTCCCAAAAAATTGGATTACAGTTCATTCAAATGAAATTAGATTTAGAGAAGATATTAGGCAATAAAGTTGATTTGGTATCTTCCCAAGGACTTTCACCATATATCCGACCAATAATTGAAAATGAAAAGAAACTAATCTATGCGCGGTAAGCTTGGAGATAGTGTTAGGGTGCAGCACATTTATGAAGCAATCCTTGAAATTGAATCGTAGTTGTTGGACAAGGATTTTTCAGACTTTATGAATAATTCAATGATGAGATTTGCATGTATAAAGCAGATGGAAATAATTGGAGAAGCAAGCAATCATATATCTGAGACAACCAAATTAAATTTTTCATCAATAGAATGGGCTCAAATAGTTGGGATGAGAAATGTTTTTGTTCATGAGTATTTTGGGGTTGACTCGACTCTGGTTTGGGAAATAATAAAAAATGATCTTCCGGATTTAAAGGAGAAAATTAAACTAATTCTAAACAGTTTGACAGAAAGCCGCAGCACCTAACACGGTGCAAAAGCCATAAGCCGTTTTGTTCTTCGAATCGACATTTTTCTGTTGGCTGAATTTTGGGCTTCGCATAAACATTTATCTGCAAATTCGCTTACGGCTTCTGCAACGGGAACGTTGGGTGCAAAGGAATTGCCTAAAAACTAACCTTTTTTCCAAAAAAAAACTTAACTTTGGAATTAAATAATAAAAATGGACATTCAGGTAAGGAAATTAAATTTTGTACAAGAGTTCCTTAGGGTTGCAGATGAAGAACTGGTTTCTAAGTTAGAAAATATTCTACAGGTTGAAAGAAGAAAACAGTTAGAAAAGGATCCAGTTCCAATGACTATTGAAGAATTTAAGAGGAAGGTAGAGGAATCAGAAAATGATTTTTTGAATGGACGAGAGAACGATGCAAAGATTTTGCTTAAGCAAATAGATTCATGGAAATAAGAGTATAGTTGTCTGATACTTCTTTACGGCAATTGCAGGAAATTTTTGATTATTACACAATAAAAGCAGGAGAAAAAGTAGCTAAAAGGTTGGTAAAAGGAATTGTTGAACAATCTATTCAATTGGAAAGAAATCCATTGATTGGTCCTGCAGAACCATTATTAGAATCAAACCTATTTGAATATCGATATCTTGTAGTGGGAAATTATAAATTGATTTACAGGTACGAAAATCAAACAATTCGAGTTGTTTCAGTATTTGACTGCAGGCAAAATCCAACCAAACTAGAAGGAATTTCAGAATAGTCCCCAGCCCTAACACGGTGCAAAAGCCATAAGCGATTTTGTGCTTCGAAATTACTTTTATCTGTACATTCGCTTACGGCTCCTGCACAGGGTCCGTAGACACCAATTGTAAGACTACACCATAACAGACGAATTAAGACTATAAATGAAATATAAAAACATAAGAGAAGAAGAACTAAAAAATAAAGTCGGTGCGGACTGGTTCAAAACATTCGACACGACCGAAATAATAGGCAATATTGACTTTTCAGTTTTCCCTAAACAAGCCGACATTTTCGGCCGAACTCCCCTACTTTGGGCAGAAGCAAAGACGGGAATTTTTGACGTGCCGACAATGTTTGTGCAACTTATCTTGACAATAGGTAAAGCACGAACATTTGACAAAACAATACCACCTGCATTTTTGGGAGCTTTTGACTTTAAAAAAATTGCTTTTATTCCTTACATAAGCGTTCAAGACATTTTTTACCTAAATGACTTCAATTGGAATGTTACGCCAAGTAACCACGAAACAAAAGAGTTTAAGTTAATCGCAGAACGTATTGAGAAAACGATAAAACAAAGGACTTACGTTTACGACTACATTCAAGACGAAAAAGAACTCAAATTTTTCATTTCCAACAATGTTGCAAAAGCGACAGAAGTCAGCAAAATAAAAATTGACAAAAATAATTTCATTCCTATTTATCTGCGTTGGCTTGACATTGTAAAACCAATAATTGACGTAAATTGGGATGAACTTAAAAAGGCAAACATTTTAGACAGCGACTTTTATTTGGCAGATTTGTTTGTGGACGACAGAGATACGCAACATATTGCCGATGATGCAACCATTCGTGAAAACTTGTTTGTTATTTTTCAAAATCAAGGCTACAAAATTGCAAAAGAGAACATCAAGCAAATGTTTGATGCAACCATCAATATTAAAGTAAAAGAAACTTATCAGCATTTTTGGAAACGATACAAACGACCACCAATCAAGGAATTTCAAGAATACATAATAGAGCGTAGAGATTTACTTGTTCCGCAAGACATCAGAGAAAGAAAAGGTGCGTTTTTCACGCCACGAATTTGGGTTGAACTTTCACAAAAGTATTTGGCTGACTATTTAGGTGAAGATTGGCAAGAAGAATATTACATATGGGACTGTGCCTGCGGCACAGGCAATCTTCTTGCAGGTTTAACAAACAAATACAATATCTGGGCATCAACGCTTGACCAAGCAGACGTTAGTGTAATTCACGAACGTATTAAACACGGTGCAAACTTGCTTGATAATCACGTTTTTCAATTCGACTTTTTGAATGATGATTTCACCAAACTTCCACAAGGTTTACAAGCCATTATAAATGACGAGAAGAAACGTAAAAAGCTAATAATTTACATAAATCCGCCATACGCAGAAGCTGACAACAGGCGTGGAGATGGACGAACAGGCGTAGCGATTTCTCAAATCCATAAAAAGTATTCCGACTTAATGGGTTACACAAAACGAGAGTTGTATGTGCAGTTTTTAACAAGAATTTATTGCGAAATACCTCAAGTGGTGCTTGCAAATTTTTCAAAGTTGAAAAATTTGCAAGCACCAATGTTCTCGGATTTCCGGACGTTTTTTCGAGCGAAGCTCGAAAAATTATTTTTGACACCTGCGGACACATTCGACAACGTGAAAGGGCAATTTCCAATTGGTTTTTTCATCTGGAATACAGACAAGAAAGAAGTTTTTGAACACATTGAAGCGGACATTTACGATAAAAACCAAACTTTTATCGGAATTAAAAACATTTATGCTTATGACAAACTAAAATTTATAAACGATTGGGTAAAAACTTTTAGAAATACAAAATCCGAATCAATTGCAACAATTATAGGCGTAGGTAGCGATTTTCAAAATCAAAGATTGGTGCGTTTTGGCGAACCATTTATGAAAGTTCCTGCTTCAAATCATAATTGGCAAACTACCAAAGAAAATTTAATTGAAACATCAATTTATTACACAGTTCGTCACATTATTGAAGCAAATTGGTTAAATGACAGAGACCAGTTTTTATTTCCAAACGAAAATTGGAAAATTGATTTAGAATTTCAAAATGATTGCTTAGCTTATACTCTATTCAGTAACAATATTTCGAGCAGTTTTGGAATTAATCATTGGATACCTTTCGCAGAAAGCGAAGTAAACTCGATGGAAAAGTTTGAAAGTAACTTTATGACAAACTTCATTAACGGAAAACTAAAAACTGAAAAGGAGTCTGACGGTGTTCTATTTGACGATAAGATCAAAATTGGTATTTATGACAATAAACCAAGAGAGTTTTCAGAACAAGCAAAAACTGTTTTTAAATCAGGTCAAGAACTTTGGAAATACTACCATTCACACAAAGACATTAACATAAACGCAAGTTTATATGACATACGTGAATACTTTCAAGGACGTAACAACAAAGGCAGAATGAACTCACGAAGCGATAACGAAATTTACACAAAACTAATAGCAGAATTGCGAGACAAATTAGATTTACTTGCGGACAAAATAACACCGAAAATTTATGAATACGAATTTTTAAAACAATGAAGAGAGAAGAACAATTGGTAATAACATATAAAAGCTTAACCGAATGGCAGCGCAGCTGAACTATTGTCACAAAGGTAGGAGCAATTTCGGTTTAAGCCTGTGTAGAGAGCAGTGTGTCCAGTTTGATAAATCTATGTTGATTCTAAATTTTACCTGTAAGTTTTCCAAGGATTTACACAATTGGAAAATGTTACCTGAACTGTTTTTATGGAATTACCGACCATTTTAACGGGTTAAATCTGGTTGCTTTTTTTGAAGTTCTTTTTGAACTAAATTTTATGCAGTTTTTTTAGTCAAAAAAAAATCTGCCATTGAATGGATAATGTGGCACAGACAAAAGAAATGGGCTTTCCCAAAAACTGGTTAGACGAAGAACTATGGAAATAACACCTAACTTTAATCGTCTAGCTCGCCCTGCCAAAAGATAAAGAAAGGGAGAGACTCCCAACTTAGCATGGCATTCTTTTGAATACCTATAAAAAACTAAACTATCCATTCAAACCCCAGCTTAGGTAAGGTTCATGCTGATACCACCATCCAATGGTTTGGAGTTGCACCCTCGGGCAACGATAGAGGCAAGTAGCCCACAGGACACCGACGGCGTTAGCCTAGGGGGACGAGGACTACAGCCGATAGCGTGACCCGAAGCCCGTTGCAGGAAGCCGGAATTAATTACCGCCTCCTCGTTGGGCGAAGGGGGCCCGCATACAAGCTATTAGAATAATTTTAAGGCAGTCTTCCAAACTCCATTCATAAGTGCTACTTTTGCCCGATTTTAATACCCACCACCATGCTTTTCGAACTTACCGAAGAACAAAAAATGATTAAACAAGCCGCCAGGGATTTTGCTCAAAATGAGCTGCTACCCGGGGTTATTGAGCGAGACGAGAAAATGCTTTTCGCCCATGAACAAATTAAAAAAATGGGAGAACTGGGTTTTCTGGGCCTGATGGTGGATCCAAAATACGGAGGTGCAGGAATGGATACCATGTCATATGTGCTGGCTATGGAAGAAATATCGAAAGTAGATAACTCAGCCAGTGTATGCATGAGCGTTAACAACTCCTTGGTTTGCTGGGGTCTTGAAACCTACGGAACTGAAGAACAAAAACAAAAATACCTGACCCGCCTGGCTAAAGGTGAAATTATTGGTGCGTTTTGCCTAAGTGAACCGGAGGCTGGTAGCGATGCCACCTCTCAACGTACTACAGCCGTGGATATGGGCGATTATTACCTCGTTAATGGTACAAAAAACTGGATTACCAACGGAGGAAATGCTTCGGTTTACCTGGTTATTGCTCAAACTTATCCTGAAAAAGGACATAAAGGAATTAATGCACTTATTGTTGAAAAAGGACAGGAAGGTTTTATTATTGGTGCTAAAGAAAATAAATTGGGCATTCGATCTTCAGACACGCACACCTTGATGTTTCAGGATGTGAAGGTTCCTAAATCGAACCGTATTGGTGAAGATGGCTTTGGTTTTACATTCGCCATGAAAACCCTTGCCGGCGGACGTATCGGTATTGCAGCTCAAGCACTTGGTATTGCAGCCGGAGCCTACGAACTTGCCCTGGCCTACTCCAAAGAACGCAAAGCATTCGGAAAACCTATCTCCGAACATCAGGCCGTTTCGTTTAAACTGGCTGATATGGCCACCGAAATTGAAGCTGCACGCCTTTTGGTTTACAAAGCTGCGTGGCATAAAGATCAACACCTGAACTATGACCAAAGTGGAGCAATGGCCAAATTGTATGCATCAACCGTTGCTATGCGCCATACAGTAGAAGCCGTTCAAATCCACGGCGGATATGGCTTTGTAAAAGAGTATCATGTTGAACGTTTAATGCGTGATGCAAAAATTACTCAAATCTACGAAGGCACTTCTGAAGTACAGAAAATTGTAATTTCCAGATCGGTTCTGAAATAAAACCGATTAGGTAAGGTTCAATTTTGGGCTTGGCTATTCCTTAATAAAATGGCCTTTCCTAAGGTAAACCCGGTAACCTAGTTTGGATTAAAAAACATTTGAAATAAAGCAAGTCACCCGTTGATTTGCTCTATTTTTCATTTCGGGCATCAACGTCTTCGTACATCACCCATTTACCTGCTTTCCAGCGCAAGGCATCAACACTTAAATCGGGACCGTAAAACTGAAATTGTCCAACCAAGGAAGGGGAAGAAGGAGATAAGTGTGGAACCAGAATAGCCGATTGTCCTACATCGTAATTTAACTTCATCTGGATTCCAAATTTATATTCGAAAATCCACCTGGCTTTTAGCAAATTACGCTTTCCTGAACCATAATTCACTTTAGGCATTCCCGGATCCTGGTTACCTGCCTTTACCTTTTGCTTTTTATGGTATTGCTGAAAATAATTGCCCCCAAACGTAGGAACACCTGCCGGGTTAACCGTGAGAACCTCTACCACCTTTTTGGAAGTATAATTATTACCTAGTTCCCAACCCAATAAGGTATACACTTTTTTACGCCCGGAACCTGTTTCAAGTAGGTTGTAATACAGGCATCCAAACCATTTATCAGGACTTAAAACCGCTCGTTCAGGCTTATCCATTCCTTTGGATTTGTCGACCAGCTTGAAATACATGTATTTTTTAAATTTAGCATTGTACACCTGTATAAAGCCATAATACTTTTGTCCACCGGTGTCAATAGGCGAATTCCAGGTAATCACCCTGACCTTTTTATCTTTGGAAAGCAATACCCCGCAGTTGGGAAGGTCAGATAAATCGGTTTGCAATTGAAGGTCTGACTTCAGCAAGGATTCCAAGGAAGCAGACAGACTTTTATTGATTACGTCCCTGCAACTATCCGTTTCGCAGGACTTAAGTTGTTGGAATAAGGAAATGATTTCCCCTTTTTGTGCCAAGAGGCCAAAGGGAAGGATAATGAATACAAAAACTAGATAAGGTTTCAAGGCAAAAAAGCAGAATGTGTCAAAGGTAGAAGGAATTTGGGTTATTTTGCTGCTTGAAACGTAGGATGAAGCGACGATATTTTGCAAACCGAC
Source organism: Bacteroidia bacterium (assembly GCA_019695265.1). NCBI lineage: Bacteria > Pseudomonadati > Bacteroidota > Bacteroidia > Bacteroidia bacterium. The sequence goes on from JAIBAJ010000017.1 coordinate 12,869, forward strand.
TCTTGTTTAGCTCTTCCGGCAATGGCCAGGGAGTAGAAGGCAGCCCCATTTTGGTCAGGATTGCGCGGATTGGGATTGCAATTGGACTTGCGGTAATGCTGATTTCTGTTTCGGTTGTAACCGGATTTCAACATGCTATCCGAGACAAGGTAACAGGGTTTGGTTCCCATTTGGTTATTTCCAATTTTGACAGCAATGAATCGCTCGAGGCCATTCCTATTCCGGCTAATCCACCGTATTTGGCACAGCTCAAAGCCCATCCGGACGTAAGTCATGTTCAGGCCATTGCTACCAAGGCCGGAATAATTCGGGTAAAGGACAATATTGAAGGCATTGTGGTAAAAGGAATTGGGGCCGATTTTGATTGGAGCTTTTTTCAAAACAACCTGGTGGAAGGTAAAGTATTTGAAACCTCTGATACGGCCAAATCGAGAAATTTACTGGTTTCCCAAGCTCTATGCCAACGCCTGAACCTGCATTTAGGCGATGCGGTAAAGGTGTTCTTCATCCAGAAAAATGATCGATTAGAACGTAAATTCACCATAACAGGAATTTATAAAACCGGATACAGTGATTTTGATAAAATCTATGTTTTGGCAAACATTGCCCATATTCGTAAACTGAACGAATGGGACTCTAATCAGGCTAGTTTTCTGGAAGTGACAGTTAAAGACTTTGATCGTTTAGCCACGGTGGCCGACGAATTGGAAGAACTCATTGGTTATGACCAAAAAGCTACCACCATTGAAGAAGAAAGGCCCTGGATTTTCGATTGGCTCCATATGCTCGATTTAAACGCCATCATTATTCTGGCACTCATGCTGGTCGTTTCCTGTATAATTATGGTATCAGCTATGTTGGCCTTGATTTTGGAAAAGACTCAGGTGATAGGAACTCTTAAAACAATAGGCATGAACAATGCTGATTTAAGAGGGATTTTTATGCTGGTTGGTATCAGAATTGCCTCCATTGGATTCTTATGGGGTAATTTGGTTGGAATAGGTCTGCTCCTACTCCAATACTTTACCCACCTCATCCAACTGGATGAAACCCATTACTATGTTTCCTTTGTTCCGGTTAATCTGGACTTTCGCAATTTTTTGTTGGTTAACCTCCTGAGCTCAGGTATGCTATTCCTCAGCATCTTTATTCCTCTATTCATCCTGTATTCCATTAGCCCATTGAAAGCCATTCGGTACAAATAGCCTTTTGACTTTAATCCTTTATTTCGCCTAAAACCTGCTTCGTTGTAAGCATTCCGGAGCAAATCCTACTCCAAATAATTCCTTGGAAGGCTAATGCTTAACATTTCTTAACACGGGTTGGGATTTGTTAAAAAAAGGGGAGGGTAATTTTGTTCCCCCAAAAATTTAATATGGTTACAGATATACGCGAATTGAATGAAAGGATCCAAAAAGAAAGTGCATTTGTGGATCTGATTACCATGGAAATGGAAAAGACCATTGTTGGTCAAAAGTACATGGTAGAAAGGCTGTTGATTGGTTTGCTATCCAACGGTCATATTTTATTAGAAGGAGTACCCGGATTGGCGAAAACCCTGGCAATTAAATCCTTGGCCAGTACCATCCATGGCAACTTCAGTCGTATTCAGTTTACCCCTGATTTACTTCCTGCGGATTTGATTGGAACCCTTATATACAATCAAAAAAAGGAGGAGTTTCACATTCGGAAAGGACCGGTATTTGCCAATTTCGTGTTGGCAGATGAAATTAACCGTGCCCCGGCTAAAGTGCAATCGGCCCTGCTTGAAGCCATGCAAGAAAGACAGGTAACCATTGGAGATGAAACTTTTGTTTTGCCGGAACCATTCTTGGTATTGGCCACCCAAAATCCGGTGGAACAAGAAGGAACCTACCCTTTACCGGAGGCCCAGGTAGATCGCTTTATGTTAAAAATTGTGGTGGGCTACCCACAACGGGAAGAGGAAAAAAGAATTATTCGTCAAAATGTATTGGGTGACTTTCCAAAACCCAACCCCATTATGCATCCGGAAGATATCATCAAGGCCAGATCGGTGGTTCGGGATGTTTACATGGATGAAAAGATTGAAAATTACATCGTCGATATTGTGTTTGCCAGTCGTTTTCCCGATCAATATAAACTAGGCAAATTTAAAAACCTGATTAGTTTTGGTGGTTCACCAAGGGCAAGTATTAACCTGGCCCTGGCAGCCAAAGCCTATGCCTTCATCAAACGCAGAGGATACGTAATTCCCGAAGACGTAAGAGCCGTTTGTAACGACGTGCTTCGTCACCGTATTGGATTAACCTACGAAGCAGAAGCAGAAAATATCAGTACCGAGGAAATCATTGCTGAAATCCTCAACACCGTGGAAGTGCCTTAAAACCGGAAATCGTTTCCTTGTTTTATTAACCTTTAAATGCCTTCGTTTCTTGAATGGAAACCAATGAACTTCTTTCCAAAGTAAGGAAGATAGAGATTAAAACACGGGGTTTAAGCAACCAGGTGTTTTCAGGCGAATACCATTCGGTGTTTAAAGGGCGGGGTATGGCCTTTTCGGAAGTAAGAGAATACACCCCGGGCGACGATATTAGAACCATCGATTGGAATGTAACCGCCCGTTTTGGTCACCCATATGTAAAAGTATTTGAGGAAGAAAGAGAATTAACTGTTATGCTCCTGGCCGACATGAGCGCTTCCGGCTTGTTTGGAACCCAATCCAGGCAAAAACAAGATATGATGACCGAAATAGCCGCCGTTCTTGCCTTTTCTGCCATCCAAAACAACGATAAAGTCGGTATCATCTTTTTTACCGACCGCATCGAAAAATACATACCGCCCAAAAAAGGCAAAAGCCATATTCTGCGTATCATCCGTGAATTGATCGATTTCAAACCCATAGGTTCGAAAACCGATTTAGGCCTAACGCTGAAATATTTCACCAACGTGATGAAAAAACGTTGTACAGCCTTCGTTATTTCTGACTTTATTTCTCCCGATTTTACTGATTCCCTAAAAATTGCCAACCGAAAACACGATGTTATCGCTCTTCGCCTTTACGACAAACGTGAAAAGGAAATGCCGGCCATCGGATTAGTGCGGTTACAAGATCAAGAAAGCGGAAAATCGCAATGGGTCGATTTTTCCGTTGAAGAAAACAGAAAGCAATATGTCATTAATGCCTTGAGAAGGGAAGAAAAACTGAAGGAAATATTTAACCGAAGCGGTGTTGATTTCGCCAATATCGCCACCCATGAAAACTATGTTAATCCGTTGATGAACCTTTTTAAACGCAGGGAAAAATGAAAAGGATTAACTTGTTTCTAACCTACCTGATTGCATTTACATGGCCCTTAAACCTTGTTCAAGGCCAATCCATTCGTACCTCCGTGGATACCAATTCCATTCTAATTGGAAATCCCATTCAGCTCCATATCCGGGTAGAAGTTCCGGAAAAAACCAACATCCGAATGCCTTCTGTCCACGACTCGGTTTTTACAGGTTTGGAGATCGTAGAAACGGGAAAAATTGACACCATTCGTTCCAACGAAAAACCAGGTTTTACCTTGCAACAAACGGTGGTTCTTACCGCATACGATAGCGGAAAGTTCTTTATACCCCAATTCACCATTCTGGTCAATTCCGATTCTGCTCAACCTTTATTCTCCCAGGTTATTCCAATCTCTGTTAATTTCCCCAAGGTGTTGATGGAGAAAGAAATTAAAGATATTAAACCACCCTTGATTCCTCCTTTCGACTGGCTTTTTTGGTCTTTAACAATCCTGGGAATCTTAATCGGATCGATTGCTGCTTGGTTTGCCTATCAATTCTATCAAAAAAGGCAAAACCCATTCAAACAAATCTTTCAGGAAAAACCCCTGCCTCCCGATGAATTAGCCATTAAAAAACTCAATGAACTAAAGCAAAAGAAATTATGGCAAAATGGTATGGAAAAACAATACCATGTTGAATTGTCCGAAATTATCAGGGAATACATCGAAGGCAGATTTAAAGTTAAAGCCCTGGAACAAGTTACCGACCAAACCTTATCGGAATTACGCTTTCTTGTTTCAACAGAACTTTTGGCGGTTTTAAAACAAATCCTAAGCCTAAGCGATTTGGTAAAATTTGCAAAACTTCAGGCACAACAGGGCGAAAATGAACTTAGCCTCACCAATGCCTATGAATTTGTAAACCAAACCAAACCCCTATTGCAAGATCAATCCATGGAAAAGGAGGGCCGCCATGACTAATTTCATCTGGGCCAGTCCATGGTTTTTTTGCCTTTTTGCTACACTTCCCTTGCTTATTTGGTGGTATTGGAAACAATTGGAACCTAACCAACCTTCCATGCACATTTCCTCTTCCCAGGCTTTTGAAGGTATTGTGCCATCGGCAAGAGTTAAATTCCGCCACCTTCCCTTTGTGCTTCGAATTTTAGGACTTAGCTCCTTTTTTATTGCTTTGGCACGACCACAAAGCAGTTCATCCTGGCAAAACTCTACCACCGAAGGAATTGACATCATTCTGTCAATGGATATTTCTCCGTCTATGTTGGCTGAAGATTTCAAACCCAACCGATTGGAAGCAGCCAAAAAAGTAGTGTTGGATTTTATCGACAAAAGACCCGATGACCGAATGGGTCTGGTAGTATTCTCCGGCGAAGCTTTTACCCAGGTTCCTATTACTTCCGACCATGCCGTTATTAAAAACATCCTCGACGACGTAAAAAGCGGATTACTCACCGATGGAACCGCTTTGGGAAATGGATTGGCCTTAGCTGTTAAACGACTGCTCAGTAGTAAAGCAAAAAGCAGAGTCATCATCCTTTTAACCGATGGAATCAACAATTCGGGAGAAATTGCACCCCTCACCGCCGGTGAAATAGCGAAAACTTTTGGTATTCGGGTTTATACCATAGGTGTTGGAACCTATGGTACAGCTCCATATCCTGTGCAAACACCCTGGGGAATTCAATACCAGCAAATGGAAGTTAAAATTGATGAAAAATTGATGAAGCAAATTGCCACTATGACCAAAGGACAATACTTCAGAGCTACCAATAACAAAAATTTAAAAGATGTTTACAATACCATCGATAAACTGGAGAAATCAAAAATAGAAACTACCGAATTCAGAAAAAGAAAAGAAGAATACCTCCTCTTTGCCCTCCTGGGTTTAGGCTTTTTACTCTGCGAATTATTACTTAGAAACACCTGGCTAAGAAGCATCCCTTAAACCATGTTCCGTTTTGCACATACCGAATATTTGTGGGCACTTTTAGTAGTGGTTCCCTTGGTGTTCCTTGCCTTCTGGAACCTTTACCAACGCAATTTACGACTGAAAGAACTCGGCGATCCTGATTTAGTGAAACAATTACTAGGCGAGTTTTCTGAAAAAGGCCGCACCTGGAAACATATTTTATCCATCTCAGCCCTCGTTTTTGCCATTTTCGCCGTTGCCAACCCACAAATTGGCAGCAAATACGAAGAAGTTAAACGGGAAGGCGTTGAATTGGTGGTTTGTCTGGATGTTTCCAATTCCATGTTGGCCGAAGATATTCAACCCAATCGCCTGGAACGATCCAAACAAGCTTTATCTAAACTGCTGGACGAACTCGGTAACGACAAAATAGGTTTGGTGGTTTTTGCCGGCGATGCATACACCCAATTACCTCTAACAACCGATTACGGGGCAGCAAAATTATTCCTCTCCTCAGTAGGTACCGATGCCGTGCCCGTGCAAGGAACAGCCATCGGAGCAGCCATTGAAAAAGCAATAAATTGCTATGGTAAAAATGAAGCCGGAAATCGGGCAATTATTGTCATATCAGATGGTGAAAACCACGAAGACAATGCTTTGGAACAAGCCAAAATTGCCCATGAAAAAGGTATAAAAGTGCATACCATCGGAATGGGATCCCCTCAAGGTGCACCCATTCCAAACCTGGTAAGAGGTAAAATGACCGGATACAAAACCGATGAAAGTGGTGAAACCGTCCTGTCGAAAATGAACGAATCTATGTTGTCGGAAATAGCCTCGGCAGGAGGTGGAAGTTATACCCGAGCCACCAATTCAGACGTGGGACTCAACGAACTTCTTTCCCAAATAAGTAAGATGGAAAAAAAGGAAATTGGTAAAAAAATGTTCACCGACTTCGAAGACCGTTTCCAATATTTCCTGGCAGTAGCTGTATTGCTCCTGCTCATTGAACTGGCACTGCCCGAACTAAAATGGTCGGCTTGGAACAAATTTAAAGGAAACAAATAACCCATGGTAAAGCGAATGAACACTTTTTTCCTCAGCCTTTATTTTGGTTTATTCCTGCTCTTGGGAATAGGTAACCCGGCTTTTGCCCAATCTCGGGAAACCAATAAATTGATCAAAAAAGGAAACGATTTCTACAACAACAAAAAATTTAACGATGCCGAAGTAGAATACCGAAAAGCCCTGGAAAAAAACAAATCCAGCTTTGCAGGTAAGTTCAACCTGGCCGACGCCCTCTACAAACAAGGAAAATTCGAAGACGCTGCCAAAATTTTTAAAGAACTTAGCAATTCTACCCAAAACAAAGAAGAACTGGCTAAAGTGAATTATAACCTGGGAAACTCCTACCTAAAACAAGAAAAATACAGGGAAAGTGTGGAGTCTTACAAAAAAGCGTTGAAACTGAATCCCAAAGATGAAGATGCCCGATACAACCTGGCATATGCCCTTAAAATGATCCAAAAACAACAACAAAACCAGCAAAACCAAGACCAACAAAACAAGGATCAACAAAAACAAAACCAGCAAAACCAAAATCAACAGAATCAAGACCAACAAAACAAGAACCAAGATAATAAAGACCAAGAGCAACAGAACCAACAAAACCAACAACAACAACAAAATCAGGAAAATAAAAGTCAAAAGCAAAATTCCAACCAATTGAGCGAAGAACAAGCCAAACAAATGTTGGAAGCAATTGGACAAAATGAAAAGGAAGCAAAGGATAAACTGAAAAAAGTTCCCATTCGTGCTAAATCAGGTAAACCAAGCAAAGACTGGTAATTAAACAACGGAGGAGTGTACCATGAGAAAAAGTCAGCATGTTTTATATCGTTTGTTATTCCTGGTAGGAATACTATTTTTATTACCTGCCCGGACCTGGGCTGTAGAGATAAAATTTGTTGCCAACGGACCTAAACAAGTCAGCAACGGTGAGCAGTTTCAGGTTACCTATACCATCAATGCAAACCCTACACACCTTATTTCACCCAATTTCCCCGACTTTGATTTACTCGGTGGCCCAAGTCAAAGCTCAAATACCAGCTACATTAATGGAACAGTAAACCAAAGCATGAGCTTTACTTACTACCTCCGGGCAAAAAAAGAAGGCACCTTCTCCATTAAACCCGCTAAAGTCAAAGTAAATGGGGTGGAAATTGAAAGTAATACCTTAACAATAACCGTTACTAAAGCAGACCCCGCCGCAGTCCAACGTCGTCAACAACAACAACAACGTTACAATTCCTGGGATCCATTTGCCGACCCCTTCGGATTTCCGGAAGATAACTCCGCCAACCAAAACCAACCCCAGGAAAAAGTAAAAGCCAATGGACAAGATATCTTTGTCCGTATTGTGCTCGATAAGAAAAAGGTAAGCCAAGGAGAACCTATCCTGGCCACTTTGAAAATCTATACCCGCATCGACTTGGTTGGTTTCCACGACATTAAATTCCCCGAGTTTAATGGATTTTGGAAAGAAGAAATACCTAGCGGCGCTCAAATAAGTTTCAAACCTGAAGTAATTGATGGCATTCAATACCAGGTGGGAACCTTTAAACAATTGGTACTTACCCCTCAAAAATCAGGATCTATCACCATCGAACCCTTTGAAGTGGAAGCTGTAATCAGGCAAAGATCTCAACGCAGATCCAGAAGCCTTTTCGACCAGTTCTTCGGCTCCTATGAAGATGTAATCGTTAAACTTAAAAGCCAGGCTTTTAAAGTAGATGTTACCCCATACCCCGCTAATCCTCCTTCCGATTTTACCGGAATTTCCGGCAAACTAAAAATGTCGGTGAGTCTCGATAAAACTAATACAAAATCAAACCAGGCCGTTAATCTAAAACTCACCATCGGTGGAACCGGAAACCTCAAGTTACTCGAAGCACCTAAACTCAGCTTCCCACCCGACATTGAAGCCTATGACCCCAAAACCGTTGATAAAATCAATGTTAATCAGGCAGGTATTTCCGGAAGCCGTTCCTTCGAATACTTACTCATTCCCAGATATGCAGGCGATTTCAAACTTGGACCATTTTCCATTACTTACTTCGATCTCGATAAAAAATCCTACGTAACTCTTACTCAACCCGAATTAAACCTCCATGTTGAAAAAGGTGAAGGCCAGGAAGAAGCCCATGCAATTGTCGGCGGTAGTAACAAAGAAGACCTCAAAATCATTGGAAAAGACATTCGCTTTATCAAAACCAATCTGCCCGATTTTCAAATTCATGGCGAAAATTTCTACGGCTCCGAGCTTCATGTGCTTGGTATAGTGGCGCCTTCTTCCCTATTCGGCATTTTTCTCCTGTTTCTTCATATCCGCCGCCGCAAAAACTCCGACCTTTCCTATGTAAAAAATCGCAGAGCTACCAAATTGGCTAAAAAACGCTTGGCAACTGCAGAAAAACTACTTAAACAAAACAAAACCAATGAATTCTACGAAGAAATTGCCCGTGGCCTTTGGGGCTATGTTGGCGATAAATTGTTGTTGGAAGTTTCAAGCCTTACCAAAGACAATGTAAAAGATAAACTGCTGGCAAATGGAACTTCCCCCGAACTCATCGACCGATTCATCAAAGTACTTAACGACGCCGAATTTGCCCGCTATGCCCCTTCCGCCTTGGGAATTTCACCGGAGCAAATCTTAAACGATTCAGTAAAAATTATTGTGGAATTAGAAGCCTAGACCAAAATCATGAAAAAACTAATTTCATTTATCGTCCTACTTAGCTGTTGCTTTCAGGCTTTCTCTTTTGATGCTGCTTCATCCTACTCCAAGGCCAATAAGCTTTATCAAGAATCCAAATTTGAGGAGGCAGCTAAAACCTACGAAGCTGTTTTACTCTCCGGAAATGAGTCTGCCGAACTGTACTTCAACCTGGGTAACGCATATTTTAAACAATCCAAATTTCCTCAGGCTATTCTCAACTTTGAACGGGCCCTCCGACTTGCGCCCGGCGATGAAGATATACGCTTCAACATTCAGGTGGCTAATCTTAGAATTGTTGACAAAATTGAACCCATGCCCGAAATCTTTTATAACCGCTGGATCAATGACCTAAAATCCTTGTTTTCTGCCGATGGCTGGGGACGTTCCAGCATCTATTTCCTGCTTCTGTCCATCGCCGCCGGTATCTTTTATTCATTGTCGGAAGGACTTGGAATTATTCGCAAAATCAGTTTCTATTTAGCCTCTTTTGCCTTAGCTATTTCCCTACTGGCGCTTGCGTTTGGCTACAACGAGTACCAGCAAATTAAGGAAGCAAAATCGGCCATTGTTTTCACCCCTACCTTGCATGTTAAAAGTTCTCCAAACGAAAATGGCAACAATATTTTTGTAGTTCACGAGGGCACTAAAGTCGAACTTCTGGACCGGGTTAATAATTGGGTTAAAATTCGCTTAGCCGACGGAAATATCGGTTGGGTACCTGAGCATCATGTGGTGGTAATTTAGCCCAAAAAACTCTTTCCCCGCTATTGGCTATATTTTAGTTTTTTTGGCGGGCCCCCTTCACGCCTGCCAACTCCCTGCCAACCCAAAAGTAATGCAATAGGCGTTCGGGTCACGCTATCGCCCGTAGTCCTCGTCCCCCGAGGCTAACGCCGTCGGGGTCCTGTGGGCTACTTGGCTCTATCGTTGCCCGATGGTGCAAGCCCCAATTTAAACCAATTTTAATTTTTTTTAATAGTCCGAAGGCTTTTATAAATTTAGATTGGTAAGTACCGAGGATACAAAATGTTATACCACTGTTATTTAAAAAATAGTCCAAAACTATTTTGAGAATTATACCGAGAGGAAAAATAATATGATTCCAGTTCGCTTAGGCCTCCTGGAATCATTTATTTTTATCCTCGGCATTTGCAACATTGGTAAATGCCGATGCATAAGCTGTTTAGTCCAATTATGGCTTAGCCTAATTGGACTATTACAGATTTGCAAACGGTGTTAGTCCGATTTTTTCAAGAAAATTTAAGCATAAAATTGGACTATACATTTTGTCCATTCGGTATACATGCCGAGGATACAAAATGTTAGTCCGATTTTTTCAAGAAAATTTAAGCATAAAATTGGACTATACATTTTGTCCATTCGGTATACATGCCGAGGATACAGAATGTTAGGCCAATTTTCTCAATAAAAATTAATACCTAAAATTAGACTAAACATAATGTACATTCGGTATTACGCATCGGGCAACGATAGAGCCAAGTAGCTCCGTGCCAACGCAGCTTTTAAGCGGAGTTGGCACGGACTACAGGCGATAGCGTGACCCGAACGCCTGTACCAGAAAGCCGGTGGTTTGCACGAAACCCGGCAGGCGTGTAGGGGGCCCGCCAAATCATAAATCACCTCAATTAAACAAGTATCAAAAATATTTCCATTATTCAGCCAATTTCCCTTCCAGCCAGTGTTCAAGACAAATATAATACAGCTTGGAACCCTTAATTTCCTGGACTAACTCAGCAGCTACTTCTCGAACCAAATCAGGTTTTTTCTTATCCAATCCTATGGCAATTTGCTGAAAACCATTGGCCACATTAACTAATATTTGTATTGGTAATTTGTTCTTTTCTGCATAAATAATAGCATTTTTTGTCAAAATTTTAACTATTTCAAAATGCTTTAATTCAATATGACAAACCAGGCTTAACCAATGTGCATACATAGTTAAATCCTTTCTGGCTTCAATATTAGAGTTTATTATTTGATTAGAAACTTGTAGTGCTTTTGAATAATTCTGAATCTCGATTAAGGCCATTAATTCCAGCATCCAAAATGTAATTTGGTCCTCTTCTTCAAACACAATAACATGATCTTTGACCAATCTTTTCAGCACTTCTACATTCTCTAGCGACTGTTGGAACTTACCGGAATATAAAGCGATAATGATTCGATGAAAAAGCACAATTTTCTTCAATCTGAATTCATACAGCTTTGAAATGGTGTTATTATGTCGTAAAATGAGTAAATCAGCGTAATCGACCAACCTGGAAACCTCGTCGAGACGTCGTCTTTCGATGTTCAAACTTATAAGACGGTTCACGAGGGGGAAAAATTTATGCAGAGGCAAGTCTTCACCAAATTGTCCGGCCTCCAGTCCGTGAATGGTTTGGGACAACAATTCGATGCACTCTTCCGACTTATTAGTAATCCAATACAGCCGCGAAAGCACCTCTACCCGTTGAAGTTTAGCCAGTCCGGAAAGGGCAGCCTCCGGATGAGCGATCAATGGATCTTGCGAAAGCAGGTCAATCTCTTGCTTTCGTTCTTCGGGCAAGGCATCGCCAAAATTCTGATGCGCCCAAACCAACCTGTTTCGCCCATAGTAATAACTTAGTAAATTATCGTATTGGCTTAAGGCATTCTTTCTTAACTCCGAAATTTCCGCGTTACGTTCCGACAATTCCTTAATTCGAATGCTTTGCAGCAGCAGATACTCTTCCATTTCTATCCATTCCAGCAAATGGGTTATTCTTTCATTTTTCAATGCCAGTTGCTTTTCCTTTTGTATTTTTTTGTCGGCAGTATCAAACATCCACCGGCCAATCATGATGTGAGTATCGGCCATGGCCAAAATATTCTCAAGATAGGGAAGCTTATCTTCGTAGTAATTGCGGAGGGAACGAACAATTAAATTCTTCAGGTATAACTTAGTTACCCCCAGTTGCTTAACAAACTTCTCTTTTCTAAACTTGTTTTTAATTTCCTGCTCATCATACACCTCCAACTTATCAATAGCATCAAAGAGTTTAGTATAATTTCCATTCGCAGAATCGCTATGCAATTTCGAGAATCTTCTAAAATACCGTTTCTCACTGGTTGACAAAGACTTAATGAGAATAAATAATTCGTCGTTCTTTTTCATGAAATTTCAGACTACAAAACTAAAAACAATAAGCATTCATCTATAAATTAATCCGATTTGGTCTTTAATTTTTTTACGCTCATCTGAAATATAACCATCTGAAAAACAAAGCACTGTCTATGCAACAACTTAAAATCGCTTAGTTTAGATTTTTAATCGACTAATTTGAAATTTTTATTTATTTAACCAACCTAAATGAATTCTAATATATCTTTGACCTGCAATTAATTTTGTGATTGGTAGGGTAACCTACGTTCCGAGTGGACGTTTCCCCAACTATTATAGCCGCTTTGGGGTAGAATTGCGGCTTGGGGAAACAACCTCGGCACTTCTTTCAACCATGTTTTAGGCAAATTCAAGATTTAAGGCAAGATTAGCTTTATGGGAAAATATTCCCGGAAAAATCACGGTTGAATTCTTTCGTGTTATTCCAATAATTTGCTGTTACACTCTTGGTATTTTACCTATTTTCGCACCCGCAAAATATTCTGAATGGCTAAAGTTACCATAGACGGAAAAGAAATAGAAGTTCCAGACGGAACCACCATTTTAAATGCTGCAAGAATGATTGGTGGAGAGGTTGTACCTCCTGCCATGTGTTATTACAGCAAATTAAAAAACAGTGGAGGGAAATGCCGTACCTGCATCGTAAAAGTATCTCAAGGTTCAGCAAAAGATCCGCGTCCAATGCCAAAACCGGTTGCCTCATGCCGCACAACCGTAATGGATGGAATGGTTGTAGAGAACATTAGCTCACCTGAGCTTCTGGAAGCCAGAAAAGGAGTGGTGGAAATGCTTTTGATTAATCACCCGTTGGATTGTCCAATTTGTGACCAGGCAGGAGAGTGCGATTTGCAAGATTTGGCATTTGCCCACGGATCCTCCAAAACCCGATACGAAGAAAAACGCCGCACCTACGAGAAAATTGATATTGGGCCTTACATCCAACTTCATATGAATCGCTGCATCCTTTGTTACCGCTGCGTATTTACAGCCGATCAGCTTACAGACAAACGTGTGCATGGCGTACTTAACCGGGGCGATCACGCTGAAATTTCAACCTATATCCAAAACTCAATCGACAACGATTTCTCAGGAAACATGATTGATGTTTGTCCGGTTGGAGCCCTCACCGATAAAACCTTCCGCTTCAAAAGCCGTGTATGGTTTCTAAACCCGATGGACGCCCACCGCGATTGTCCAAAATGCAAAGGAAATGTGGTTCTTTGGATGCATGGAAAAGAAGTTTACCGGGTTACCGGTCGCAAAGACAAATACGGTGAGGTGGAAGACTTTATCTGCAACACCTGCCGCTTCGATAAAAAAGATGCCAACGATTGGATCATTGAAGGCCCAAGAAAAATCGAAAAAGATTCGGTTATTTCAGCTAACCATTACACGCTTTTGAATAAAACCAAAGCCCAATTGAAAGCAGCTCAAAAAGCACAATTAGAAAAATAAGCATTCCCTGAACAATACAATGGATTTACTCATTTTCAAAATCATTCTAATCGCAGTTATCCTCGGTGTTACCCTGGTAGTTGCCATGTATAGCACCTATGCCGAACGCAAAGTGGCCGGTTTCATGCAAGACAGGCTTGGTCCAAATCGGGCCGGACCATTCGGTTTGCTGCAACCCCTTGCCGATGGTATTAAAATGTTCATGAAAGAGGAAATTATCCCGGATGTTTCCAACAAAGCCCTTTTTATTCTCGGTCCTTGTATTGCAATGACAACTGCTTTAATGACCGGTGTGGTTATTCCATGGGGCCCTGATTTGGTATTTGATGGAAAACATTTCCCATTGCAAATTACTGATGTAAACATTGGCGTTCTGTACGTTTTTGGAGTAGTTTCCATCGGGGTTTATGGCATAATGATTGGTGGCTGGGCTTCGAATAACAAATATTCATTGCTGGGCGCCATTCGGGCTTCTTCCCAAATGATTAGCTATGAGGTCGCTATGGGACTTTCCATGATTGCTATTATTATGATGTCTGGAACCCTTAGCCTTCGCGAAATTGTTGAACAACAATCCGGTGGCAATTGGAACATCTTATATCAACCCTTAGCATTTATCATTTTCATTGTATGCGCCTTCGCCGAATGTAACCGTACCCCCTTCGACCTTCCCGAGTGCGAAACCGAATTGATTGGTGGTTACCATACCGAATATAGCTCCATGAAACTGGGATTCTACCTTTTCGCTGAATATATCAATATGTTCATCAGCTCAGCTATCATTTCCTGCGTTTTCTTCGGTGGTTACAACTTCCCTTTCATTGATGGTTTAGGATTAGACCAAAACCTACTTTCAGCCCTACACGTTATGGTGCTGTTCGGTAAAATCTTCTTCTTCATCTTCTTCTTTATGTGGGTGCGTTGGACCATCCCCCGGTTCCGCTACGATCAATTGATGAATTTAGGGTGGAAAGGTTTATTGCCTTTATCCATGCTGAACATCATCATTACCGGTATTGTGATGGCGGTTACTGGAAAGTTGGGATAAGCTTTTTTATTAAGACTTAAACTAAAGGATCAGGGATTAAATTTCCTGGTCCTTTATTCTTTTATCGAATTCCATTTTCCAAGTTTGTACCACTTTAATTTCAGCAGCATCCGGATGATTAGGATTGATAAGGAAATTGTATTCAAACGGAACAATTGCACTTGGGACTTTTAGAACGGCTGCTTCATTTCTACTTACAAAGGTATCCCCAATTTTTTGAGAAACCGTGCCGGGCGGCTTAGAATCCCATCCCAAAGGAAGATCCAATCTGTTAAGTTCCAAAATCAAGAGTTTATCCGGAATATCAAGTTCAACATAATAACGATCGTTAGGCAAATCTTCACTTAAATCCAAATGAACAGTTACCTCCACAGTCGCCAAAGCCCTGCTTTCGGAAGTATAAACCATGCGGGTGTGAAGCCCATTCCATCTAAAACCGGAAGATAAAGAAGCACCCAAACCAAGCAAAGTGGCAGAAAGATGCTTTTCACGTTCAATTCTAAATACTCGCATAAAGGCTATTCCAATATGGTGATTAAGCTAATGCACCAAATTCCAAACGATCCAAACAAGATTTGACTTCCTCCAAACCGGAAACAGTGTCCATTAATTCAATGGGAGATTGCCCTTGTAAGGAAAGATTTGGTTTTCCTAACCAACGAAGGAATTTATCCTCCTCTCGGTTAAATACCTCCGTTCCATAATCCAGTAACTCGATGATAAGTAACACCAATTCCGTATTCCGGCTATCCAGGAAGGAGTGTTCACTTTTCCTTTTGTTGTAGGTAGTTTGAGGCATTCCTACTAACCCAAGAATAGCTTTTATTGGACGATTCATGCGATCGCCTAAAACCTCAATGCTGGAAACAGGAACCCCTTTGCGAATTAGGTTAATACGTTCTGATCGGGTTTGCCAGGAATAGGTGTTACCCTCTGATTTAAAAAGAGATTTTCGGTAATAGGCCTTTGCAAAGCCAATATCCTCAACAACCGGCTCTGAATTACCATCTTCAATTTTATAGGACTTTATCGGCATTGCAGCAATCTTGCTCCAAATATACAACAATTTTGCTTGTCTTTTCTATTTTCAATAAATTTTACCTTCCTTGTCTATCTTTTTTACAAAAGCCCTACTTTTGTTGCACATGTCAAAGCTGGTATTACTTTCTTCTGTTCAGCTACGTCACACGATTTCTCGTCTTTCTTATCAGCTTATTGAAAACCACGGAAATTTTGAAGACTCAGTAATTGTTGGACTTCAGCCTCGTGGGGTTGTCTTTTCAAAACGAATTGTGGCAGAAGTTGAATCCATCCTAGGTCATTCTATTACATCGGGCACCTTGGATGCAACCTTTTACCGCGACGATTTCAGACACCATAAAGGTCCAATTATACCCAAAACCTCTGATCTAAACTTCCCTATCGAAAACAAAAAGGTAATTCTCGTAGATGACGTACTTTTTACCGGCCGCACCATACGAGCCGGAATGGATGCCCTCCTCGACTTTGGCCGTCCTTCCTTGGTGGAACTAGTGGTACTTATCGATCGAAGGTATGCAAGGCAGGTTCCGGTACAACCCGATTTTACCGGACGAGTAATTGATACCATTTCTTCCGAAAAGGTAAAGGTGGAATGGAAAGAATCTGAAGGTATTGATCAAGTAATTTTATTTTCACAGGACATTACAGAATGAGCAACCTAAGCCAAAAACATCTGCTAGGAATAAAGTATATCACCAAGGAAGATATTGACCTTATTTTTCAAACAGCAGATGGTTTCAAAGAGGTCATTAATCGTCCCATTAAAAAAGTACCTTCCCTCCGCGATATTACCATTGCTAACCTATTTTTCGAAAACTCCACCCGTACCAAACTCTCCTTCGAACTAGCCGAAAAACGCCTTGGAGCTGACGTAATCAGTTTTGCAGCTTCTTCATCTTCCGTAAAAAAAGGAGAAACCCTTATTGATACGGTAAATAATATCCTGGCTATGAAAGTTGATATGGTGGTGATGCGACATTCCAGTCCGGGAGCAGCCGTTTTCCTTTCTCAAAAAGTCAATTCCATCATTGTTAACGCCGGCGACGGGGCACATGAACATCCAACACAGGGTTTACTCGATGCCTATTCCATCCGTGAAAAACTCGGTAGCGTTGAAGGAAAAAAAGTAGCTATCATCGGTGATATCCTCCATTCCAGGGTAGCACTAAGCAATATCTTCACCCTGCAAAAATTAGGTGCCGAAGTCATGGTTTGCGGCCCCACCACACTCCTGCCTAAATACATTGAAAGTTTAGGCGTAAAAGTGGAAACCAATCTCAAAAAAGCCCTGGATTGGTGCGATGTTGCTAATATGCTTCGTATTCAACTGGAAAGACAAGACATTAAGTTTTTTCCTAGCATCCGGGAATATGTTATGCTTTATGGCCTTAACCGTGAAATTCTGGATAATCTCAATAAACAAATCGTAATAATGCATCCGGGACCTATCAACCGGGGGGTTGAAATAAGTTCTGATGTTGCAGACGGTGAGCATTCCATCATCCTACAGCAAGTTGAAAACGGAGTTGCTATCCGAATGGCAGTCCTATTCCTTTTAGCAGGAAATCGTTCCTAAGGAATTAGCTTTTCTAATTTATTACCCAATTCACTTAATGGAAATTCCTTTTCCAAAATGAGTTGTTGACCATCCAATAAATAAGCAGTTGGGGTTTTATGAACCATGTAAAGTTGTGCCACCTGGGATTTCCAACCTCCCAAATCGCTCCAATTTAACCATACCAACTTCTTCTCCTGAATAAATTTCAGCCAGGTGCTGTAGTCCTTATCCAACGAAATAGCAATAATTTCAAATCCTTTGCTTCGATACTTGGCATACAAATCCAATAATTCCGGCACATCCGCCTGACAGTGAGAGCAGGTTGAAGACCAAAACAACAACAGCGTGGCCTTTTTGCCAAGATTTTTCGACAATTCCTGAGCCTGCATACTGATGTCGGGCGCCTTAAAATCCGGTGCTTTATTCCCCACCGATAACACCTTGAGTTTACTCACCTTGTCGGCAGTTTGGGGCTTTAACAAAGACTCACAGCTCGAAGCATAATTCTCAGCCAGATAGGATAACATCTCTTGAGGCCCCTTTTCTGCAAACAAATCCATTAAATAGGTAAGTACCAATTGTCGGGAATCTTCATTGGGGCCTACCAATTGCAATACATGATTTACACCAAACTTAAAACCGGCCAAATCCAATTGAACATAACGCAACAAATACTGAAATATAAAGTCTTCCCATTTGGGATTTTGCAGGTAACGCGGATCTTTAAAATTTACCAAATCGAAATAATGCAAATGCAAGTAAGCAGTTTCAGTGTCGTACTCTTTATTGGTCTCCTTGCTGGATTCCTTCAATGAAAACAGGTAAAAATTTGCTAAAACTTCCGAAACATAGGTATTGGGAAATTCCTGCTTGAGCTTGGCAATTTTCGAGTTAAATTTCAATTTCAATTCTGCTACATCCGCCTCTTGCTTATTCATTTTAGAACGATAGCGAGGATCAAATTCATCAAAGATGGATGATTTCATCAGGCTATCCATTTGGCGTTCAAACTTCAGCTTCAATTCTTCCAAACCTGCCCAAGCCTCCATTTCTTTGTTCTGCAAAGCAAAGCCCGTTTGGAAAACCTGCTCATAGCTTGCTTCCAACTTATTTAAAGGCTGTGGACCTAAAATTAGGGTGGTTTTTACCCCAAGCTTCAATCCCAATTTATAAAACCCTTGAGGATAGTCCTTGGGAAACTTGAAATTCCCATCCTTGTCCAATGCCACACTATCCACCAATTTCTCTTGCTTTCCTTGTTGAGACCACAAATACAACCAAGGAAACTTAGCCGCTTGTCCATGTTTAACAGTTCCTTGAATCAAGCCCGACTGCGCTTGGGTTTCCAAACGAAAAAGTGAAAAAAAACCGACTAAGAAAGCAGCCGAAACAAGGTATTTCATTAGCAGAAAATTTTTCAAAGATGGGTAGGATTAAATGAATTGGCAAATTTCTTACAAAATTCCCGAATTTCATTTCTAACCCTCCTAAACTCAGATTTAATTTCCTCTTCTGTACCAATTAATTTCGACGGGTCCGCAAAATTGCAATGGATGCGATCTGCTCTGTTTGGAAAAACCGGACAACGTTCATTGGCATGATCACATACCGTAATAACCGTAGAAAAATGTATACCAATATATTCGTCCACCAAATTAGAGGTTTGTTTGGAAATATCCACCCCATCCTCCAACATAACCCAAACAGCCATGGGATTTACACCATGCTTTTCAACCCCTGCACTAAAAACCCTGGCCTTATCCCCAAGAAACTTCCTTAAATACCCTTCTGCCAACTGACTTCTGCAACTATTCCCTGTACATAAAACCAATACATTGGGCAAGTCTTCTTTCATTAAATACTCAAATTAAAATTAACAACAGCTTGGTCCACAACCACATGGTTTTGGCTTTTCACCATAAACGGAAATACTAAAAATCCCGTTTTTGCTTTTTTGCAACTCCTTCATTTCCTCCTTACTAAGGTATTTCTCCAAAATATCAGTTGGAATATTTATTTCCTTTTCCTTTTGTATTCTTACATTTTCAAATCCGGCCGCTTGAATAAAATTCAGGTATTTTTCTTTAGAAATTGCACCTGAAACACAGCCGGCATACATTTCCATATCAGACTCTAAGGATTTTGGTAAGTCACCTACCAATACCACATCTGAAATGCTAAAATGTCCGCCCGGTTTCAATATCCGGAACATCTCTTGAAAAACCTTTTCTTTGTTTGGCACCAAATTCAACACACAGTTACTTACTACCACATCGGCACGATTAGATGCCAGAGGAATATCTTCAATATCACCTAAACGAAACTCTACATTTCGATAGCCTAACTTGTCTGCATTTTCCCATGCTTTATCAATCATAGCAGGTGTAAAATCAATTCCAATTACTCTACCATCTTGTCCAACCTGATTTCGGGCTACAAATACATCATTTCCGGCTCCACTACCTAAGTCCACAACCAAATCTCCGGGCTTAATCTGTGCAAATTGAGTTGGCAAACCACATCCCAACCCTAAATCCGCCTCGGAATGATAACCTTCCAAACCTTCATAATTATCGGTCATAATATTGTATACTTCGGTAGAGCAGCCTCCACTTCCACAGCAGGATGACTGATTAGCATCCTTTGACTGGCCGGCTATTTCACTATATTTTTGCCTAACCATTTCTTTTAACATTTCCGGATTTTCCATTGATTCAACTATTAATTTAACAACAAGTATTATTTTGCTGAGAACTCTTATTCATCACTTCCTTCAAAAACACATTCAATTCTTGTAAGGTTTCAAAATCTGCACAATAGCAAATGGAATTACCACTGATACGACCCTTTATCAATCCGGCATTTTTCATTTCCTTCAAATGCTGAGAAACGGTTGGTTGTGCCAAGGGTAAATCGTCAACAATATCTCCACAAATGCAAGAATCGGATTGCAAAACTCTTTCCAAAATGGCTACTCTGGCCGGATGACTCAAGGCTTTGGCCATGGCTGCCAGGCGATTGTGCCTACTCGAAAAATGATCTGATTTAGAAGCTCCCATATTTTTATATTGCAATATTACGATAAATAAATAAACAAACACTTCATATTAACATTTTTTTCTTGTTAACCTTCCTTGGAACCTCTCCATATTATTGCTTACTTTTGAAAATCAATTTCATTATGAAACCCCGTATTTACTTATATATGCTTGAACTCCGCCTGACATTTCTTCTTATTATTCTTTCTTCGGCTATTGTATCCTCTCAACCCTTTTTCCATTTTAACGATAGTGTTACCGTTACTAAAAACGGCCAAACCCTCGCCAATCCTTGGGCGGGGGGACTTAACTTTGTCCAATTCTCCGAAATTGACCTCAACCTCGACGGAAAACTAGACCTTCTAGCCTTCGATCGAAGCGGGTTCCGTATCAATACCTTTATCAACCAAGGAAATGCCGGACAAACCAATTACAGGTTTAATCCTTTCTATTCCTACTTCTTCCCAAAAGCTGAAAGCTGGATGCTTCTTCGCGACTACAACAACGATCAAAAAGCGGATATCTTTACCTACCGGGTTGGTGCCGGTGCCATAACCATTTGGAAAAATACAAGCACCTCCGATACACCCACCTTCGATATTGCTGTTCCCCTGCTCCGCTCCAACTACCTGCCTAATATGCTCAACCTCTATGTAAATGCAGTAGACATCCCCACCATCGACGACCTGGATTACGATGGGGATTTAGACATTCTCACATTCAATGTACTCGGAGGATTCATGGAACACCATAAAAACCTTAGTGTCGATAGTTTTGGAACACCCGATTCCCTGTCCTTCCGTCTTCAAACTTCGTGCTGGGGAAAAATGATGGAAAACGCAACCGGAAACTCCGTCCACCTCGATACTTGCAGCTTCCTTGACTTTTCCCAAATCCCCGAAGACCCAAATCCACTTTTCCGACATTCCGGCAGCACCAGTTTTGCCATCGATGCCGACCAGGATGGACTTAAAGATTTGGTCATCGGCGACCTCTCCTTTAATACCCTAACCATTCTCTATAACGATGGAACCCTCGATACCGCCCATATCTATTCCCAAAACCCCGCCTTTCCAACCTCGAATCCCGTAAACCTGGAAGTTTTTCCTGCCGGATTCTACCTCGACCTCACCAACGATGGAATTAAAGACCTCGTTGTTAGTCCAAACGTTACTTCCCTTGGTGCCAACATCGAAAACAATTGGTTCTACAAAAACAACGGCTCCAACGATTTACCCAACCTCTCCCTCCAATCTAAATCTTTTCTGAACGGTGGTATGATTGAAGTGGGTGAAGGTGCTTACCCGGTTCTGGTTGACCTGGATCAAGATGGCCTTACTGACCTGGTAATAGGGAACAGGGGCTATAAGAGAACCGGCGAAGATTACGTTGGAAAAATTGCCTATTACAGAAACATCGGTAATGCCGAACAACCATCCTTCGACCTGGTAACCGACGACCTCGCTAACCTCGGCCTGTTTGGATATGCCAATCCTTATCCGGCTTTCACCGACCTGGATGGTGATAGCGACTTGGATATGCTGGTTGGCCGTTACCAAGGCACCTTCGACTATTATGAAAACTCCGCTCAACCCGGAAACCCTCCCCAATTTACCTACCTCGCCGGAAATTACCAAAACCTCTTTGTCGGACAAAACTCCTTTGCGGCACCCCAATTCTTTGATGTAGATAAAGATGGATTAGTAGATCTCCTGGTAGGTGAATACAATGGTAACCTTAACTATTTCCACAACAACGGAACCCCTACCAACCCTCAATTTTCCCTTGTTTCGGATTTCTTCGGACAAATTAAAACCAATAGTTTATACACCTCTCTGGGTTATTCAACACCATGTATGTTCCGAACCAATGGAGTAACTAAACTCTTTTGCGGAAGCGAAGACGGAACCATTTACTACTACGACCAAATTGACGGAAACCTGGAAGGAACCTTCCATACGATTTCAAAATCTTACCAAAACATCGATGAAGGGACCCGAACAGCCATTAGCCTGGCCTACCTCAACAACGATACCTTATTAGACATGGTTATTGGAAATTATGCCGGTGGAGTAAGTTTGTATTTCGGCACCTCCGATAGCCTGGGAATCCCCTATTCTACCCCAACTACCCCATATAGCCTGGCCGGATTACAAATCTATCCAAACCCGGCACATGAAAGCATTCAAATCAAATCACCCGAAGAAAGCCCTACCTTCTCCTACCAAATTTTCGACGTCATGGGTAAGCAACTTTCCCAAGGCTTGGTGAAAGGCAATCAAGAAGCCATTTCCATCCAAAACCTTACCCCCGGCATTTACTTTCTTTCGCTATCTAAAGGAAATGCCTGCAAAAACCTGAAACTGGTTGTAAATTAACCCCATCAACCTCTTGCATGGAAGCCCTGTTCGCCGATGTAATTATGCCTCTGTCTATTCCAAGGTTGCTCACCTACCGGGTGCCTAAGGAAATGTGGAACGAAGTGTTTCCGGGCAGCAGAGTCATTGTTCAGGTGAAACGAAAACTCTATACCGGTATCGTTCGAAACTTACACCATCAAGTGCCCGAAGGTTGGGAAGCCCTCTACCTGGTCTCCGTTCTCGACATAGCTCCAATTCTAAACCCCATCCAACTTGAGTTCTGGGATTGGCTCTCCTCTTATTACCTCTGCTCTCCCGGCGATATACTCAACGCCTCCCTCCCCGGACACCTTCGCCTAAACAGTGATAGCATGGTGGTTCTTAGCGCCGAAAACACCTCCCTACCTGAAAACCTCAGCCCCAAAGAAGAAGCTATCTTCATCGCTCTTCATGAAAAAGGTAGTCTACCCATTTCAGAAGTTGAAAAACTACTGAATCAGGTTACGGTCATGCAACATATTAAAAAGCTGATGGACAAAGGTTTGGTAACTATCAAGGAAGAAATTAAGGAGAGCTATAAACCCAAAATGGAAGGCTTCGTCTCCCTGAATGAAGCCATTGACCAGGAACAACTCGGACTTTTACTTGATAATCTGGAAAAAAAAGCCCCTAAACAGGTCGATGTTTTAATGCGCTTCCTGCAAAAAGGACAACCCTTTTCGAAAAACAAACAGGAAGTTTCTAAATCCGATTTAATTAAAGGTCTCGATGGTGCCGATACCGCCCTTAAAGCACTCGAAAAAAAAGGGATATTGCTCCTGTATGAAAAAGAAGTTGGTCGGTTTGGTTTTGTAGCTGAAATCCAAGCTATTTCAGAGTTATCGCCGGTTCAGGAAGAAAAATTAAACGAAATACACCAACTTTATCAAAACAAATCGGTAGTGCTTTTGAAAGGTGTAACCTCCTCCGGCAAAACAGAAATCTACATCAGGCTAATCGAACACGTTCTTCAATCCAGAAACGAAATTCTCTACCTTCTCCCTGAAATTGCCATCACCGCCCAAATCATTTCCCGACTACGTAAAGTCTTCGGTCACCAGGTTTTAGTTTACCACAGCCGACTCTCTCAAAACGAACGGGTCGACGTTTGGCGGGAATTGATACAACGTCAACAAAAAAATGAAAAATTGGTCATAGTTGGTCCCCGGTCTTCCCTGCTTTTGCCATTTTACGACCTGGGATTAGTTATCGTTGATGAAGAACACGACCCCAATTTTAAACAGCAGGAAAATCCAAGGTATCATGCCCGTGATGCTTCCATCTGGTTGGCCCTCAAACATAAGGCTAAAGTGTTGCTTGGAAGCGCTACACCTTCCATCGAAAGTTGGTACAACGCCCAAACCGGAAAATATGGCTTGGTAGAACTTAATACCCGATTCGGGGGGGTGGCTTTGCCCGAATTTAAGGTCGCCGATTTAAAAGACCTGAACAAGAAAAAACAAATGAAATCCATCTTTTCTCCCGAACTGCTGGAAGCCATTAAAACCACTACCGAAAAAGGAAAACAAGTAATGCTGTTCCAAAATCGCCGGGGATTTTCACCCAGTGTGGAATGCCAAAGCTGTAGCTGGATGCCTCAATGCACCAATTGCGATGTTACTCTTACCTACCATAAAAACAGCGGACAACTTCGCTGCCATTACTGCGGCTATAGTTCCGTTGTGCCTACTGTTTGCTCCAACTGTGGCGATACTCAAATAAAAACCGTGGGCTTTGGTACCGAAAAAGTAGAAGAAGAATTATCCATCTTTTTTCCCAATTTGAAATTAGGCCGTATGGACTTGGACACCACTAGAAGTAGGGCGGCATACGACCGGATTTTCTCGGCCTTCTCATCAGGAGACACCCAAATTCTTGTCGGCACACAAATGATTTCCAAGGGTTTAGACTTTGCTAATGTAGGCCTTGTAGGTATCCTAAATGCCGATGCCATGTTGGGTTTCCCCGATTTCAGATCCTTCGAACGAGCTTACCAAATGTTGGTGCAGGTAAGTGGTAGAGCAGGTCGCCGTAAAGAGGCCGGACAGGTCATTATTCAAACCAAAAATAAAAACCATCCCGTGCTAAAATG
The DNA here is from genome assembly GCA_019695265.1 of Bacteroidia bacterium. Classification (NCBI taxonomy): domain Bacteria; kingdom Pseudomonadati; phylum Bacteroidota; class Bacteroidia; species Bacteroidia bacterium. The sequence goes on from JAIBAJ010000017.1 coordinate 37,625, forward strand.
GGTCATGGAACAAGATTTCACTTCCTTGGTGCAGCACGAGTTTATGGAAAGACAAAAATTTTCCTATCCTCCTTATTGTCACTTAATTAGCCTCAGTTTGCGCCATGTCGACAACCGTTTGTTGGATAGGGCCGCTTTCCAATTTTCAAAAGATCTCCGTCAGTTTTTTGGTGAACGCGTGCTGGGTCCGGCCTATCCGGTGATTCCCCGTATTCGTAATCAGTACCAAAATTGCATTATGCTGAAGATCGAAAAAAACGCATCCTATGCCCAGGCCAAAACCATTTTGCGCAATTGTATAGACAAGTTTAAAGCCTCCGAATTTAGGGCGGTTCAGGTCAGTATCGATGTGGATGCCTAAGCAACCTATTCTGGTTTTTATTTCTTTATTCTTAATACCTATTTGGCGGGCCCCCTTCCGCCACCAACCGGCTAAAAACAACCCTTCTAAAGTGCAAGTGGCGTTCGGGTCACGCTTTCCGCAGTACTCCTCGCCCCAAAAGGGTTTGGGGCTGTGGGGTACTTGCTCCAATCGTTGCCCGGGAGAGCCGTGCAAGTTCGGTTTGGAGATGGAAATCATAGCATTTTCTTTTAACCCAAAATCAATAAAACCATACGTTAATCCCGAATTCCACAAGAAGTTAAACTTCTTTTGGAATTTGGGTTAATACCTGCTTTTTGCCGCTTGCATGGTCTGCATTTCGGGTAGGGATAGTAGCGGAAAGCCCACAGACGACCGCGGCGCTAGCCAAGGAAGGCGAGGACTTGCAGCGGATAGCCCGACCAGCCGCATAGACTAAACCCTTATCTTATGCAATACTCCAGGGCGGCTGGGACCCGCCAAAAAATTCTAAAAAATAAAAACCATTATGCTGCCTTTTTCTTAGCAACCCACTCTTTTACAACCTCTTCCAATAAATTCAAAGGCAAGGCACCATTGGTTAACACTACATCGTGGTACTCCCGAATATCGAATTTATTGCCTAGCTCCTTCTTTGACATCTCCCTTAGTTCCAAAATTTTAAGCATCCCAATTTTATATCCGGTAGCCTGACCGGGCCAAACAATGTAACGCTCAATTTCCTTTCTGCAATCCTCTGCCGGATTAGGAATATTTTCCATGAAATACTTCAAGGCATCCTCACGGGTCCATTTAAAATAATGAATGCCGGTATCAACAACCAATCGGGCAGCCCTAAAAATCTCCATCGACAATCGGCCAAAATCGCTGTAAGGGTCAGAATAAAATCCTAACTCCTTTGGAATAAGCTCGCTGTAAAGTCCCCAACCTTCTATATAGGCTGTGTAAGAACCCATTTTTCGAAACATCGGTATTCCTTGCAATTCCTGAGCAATACTTAGCTGCATGTGATGACCTGGAATACCTTCGTGATAAGCCAAAGCCTCCATTTGGTAAATAGGTTGATCGGCCATGCTATACAAATTAATATAGTAAATTCCTGGTCGGGAGCCATCCAAGGCCGGATCTTGGTAAAAAGCTCCACCAGCCGATTTCTCGCGGAAAGGCTCCACCGCTTTTACCACCATTTTTGCATTGGGCTTGGTAATAAACAAGGCATCCAGCTTGGTTCGCATCGCATCAACAATAGCTGTTGCTTTGTCTTTATATGCTTGCTTCCCTTGGGCAGTATTAGGAAAATAAAACTGTTTATCCTCCCGCATGAAGGTGTAAAAGTCCTGAAGATTATCGTTTTTAAAATTCACTTTCTTCATTATTTCCTTCATTTCAGTTTGAATTCGGGCCACTTCCTTTTTACCCAACTCATGAATTTGTTCGGCACTTAAGTCAGTGGTGGTGGTGTTTTTCAAAGCTGCATTGTAAAAGTCCTTGCCTTCGGGAAATTTCCACGCACCATCATCGGTTGTGGCCTTCTTTTCCAATTCGGTAAGGTAGGCAACCAAACGCTGATATGCCGGCTTCACTTTTTCAATCAAGGCCTTTTCTGCCTTGGCTTTCAAAGCAATCTTTTCCTCGGGCTTCATATCTTTCAAACTATCAATTTTTGTGCAGATATCCTGATAAATGGCATTGTTTTCCTTGGATTGATCGAATGGTTTACCCGACAAAATATTCTTGCAATCGTTGAGCACCTGAGGAAAAACAAACTTGGGAGGTATAATCTTCTTCACCTCCCTAATTTTCAGGTTAATCAACTCTTGTTCAAACACTTCAGGTATAGCTTCCAAGCGGGAAACATAACATTCGGCATCCTTCTTTTCGGAAACAGTGTGGATATTAATCAGAAAGGAAGGCATTTCGGAATGGAAACCACCCATTTGATTAATGGGATAGTTGTGGAAGCGCCATTTATTATTGGCCACTGCGTTGTTTACATTCAATTCATAAATACGGTAGCTCAGTTTGGTTTGAGCATCCAGGGCGTCAAAATCAATACTATCCTTGAGCTTTTGCAAATTTTCTTGTGATATTTTTAATTCGGTTTGTCCGAAAGCATCACTGCGATTGTTCCATTTGTCATAATCATATTTATAACCCAGGTAGCTTTGATACTCAGGGCTTCGCTCTACCGATTCAACAAACCAACGTTCGAACAAGGCATTGGCCTTTTTACTTTCAGCGGCAATTTCTTCGGCCGTATAGGTTTTGGGGCCGCTATTACAGGCTCCTAAAAACAATGAAACGATTAAAACAATAAATGGAAACTTTTTCATCAAATAAGGAAAAGAAAGTTAGAAGGGCAAAAATAGAGTATTCGGAATAGGATAGGTAACAAAATAAAACTTGTTCAAAAACCGACAATCTTTACCTTTATCCCATGATTTCAAAAGGTAGTACGATCCTGTTTTTAGTCTTGTTAAACCTGAGTTTTTCACTGGTTTCACAAAACCCTGTGAATTTAGATCAATATAACCTGGAACGTAAGCAAATCGGTTCGGCATCGATGGCCGTATTAGGCGGATTTGCATTGGGAAACCTGGCGATTGGAATTCCAAATGCCATTCAGCTAAGCGGAAAAGACAAGTACTTCAACGAAATGAATTGCTATTGGAATGTGGTAAACTTAGGCATTGGTATCGGTGGCTACCTCAGCAATCAACGAAAAGCAACCCAAGGATTAAATCTTGACCAAAGTATTGCCGAAGAACGCAAAACCATGAAAATATATGGAATTAACGCCGGATTGGATGTGCTTTACATGGGATCAGGTTGGGCCTTGATGGCATTTGCAAACAAAGCTCCTAAGGCAGAACAACGCTTGTTAGGATATGGTGAAAGTTTATTGGTGCAAGGTGGTTTCTTATTGCTGTACGACTCCACCATGTTGCTCCTGCATGGTTTACACGGAAAAAAACTGCAAAAAAAAGATTCCGGACTTTCCCTTTCCTACCAAGGGATTGGAGTGCAATATAGGTTTTGAACCGGGTCATGTGAAACAATATTTTGTAAATGAAGTTTCAAGCCCAATACCTTTGGTCCGAAAATTTGTGAATTAAACTATGAATATGAAAGAATTGGTGGAGCGTTTTCCCACCCAACTGAAAGAGGCGCTGGCAATTGCACAATCCAAATCATTTAAACCAAGTAATAACCCCATTCAACAGGTGGTTGTTTCCGGACTGGGTGGTTCGGGAATTGGAGGAACAATTGTAGCCGAGATACTAGCCAATTCCTTACGTGTTCCTGTTTACATAAATAAAGATTATGCCATTCCTGCTTTTGTTGGTAAAAACACCTTGTTTGTAGCCTCCAGCTATTCCGGAAATACCGAAGAAACCTTGGAAGCTTTAGAGAAGGCTATACAGGCCGGGGCTGAAATTGCCTGCATCACCTCAGGCGGGAAATTACTCGATATTGCAGTACAATCCGGCTATAACTACCTCCAGGTGCCGGGAGGAATGCCACCCCGCAGTTGCCTTGGGTATTCCATGGTGCAACTGATGGGTGTATTTTCCAAATACCAACTCAGCGATTACCCCTCTCTGGAAAAAGTAGATGCAAGCATTAGACTATTAGAGTCGCAAAAACAAACCATACAAGAACAGGCCATGCAAATGACCGAGTTCTTAATGAACAAAACCCCGATTATTTATACCTCTTCCGGCTTTGAAGGCGTTGCTATTCGCTTGCGTCAACAACTGAATGAAAATGCAAAAGTGTTATGTTGGCATCATATTATTCCGGAAATGAACCACAACGAATTGGTAGGTTGGACCGTTCCGAACGATCAATTGGCCGTAGTTTACCTTCGAAGCGGAAATGAATATTCACGAACAGCCGAACGTATTGCCTTTTTGCAAAATGTAATTTCCAACTACACTCCCCATCAGTTATCCATTGTTTCTCAAGGGGCATCGGCTATTGAGGAAGCATTCTACCTTATTCATGTCAGCGATTGGGCTTCCGTTTATTTGGCCGACAAACGCCAGGTTGACGCCATGGATATAGATATTATTTACAAACTTAAAGACCATTTATCCACTTTTTAAGTATGCAACAAGCCACCGTTCACAGGCTAGGCTTAATCGACTATCAAGAGGCCTGGGATTACCAGTTGGCTTTGTTCAAGGCTACCATCGACCGTAAACTAATAAACCGAGATTTACCGAAAGAGCAGCAGGTTCCAACCGAAAACCATTTCGTTTTTTGTCAACACCCACATACCTATACCTTGGGCAAAAGTGGCGACGATAAGCATTTACTGGCCAATGAAGCCTTGTTGCAGAACATCGGAGCCAAATTTTACCACATCAACCGGGGCGGCGATATAACTTACCACGGTCCCGGTCAACTGGTAGGATATCCCATTTTTGATTTAGATAATTTTTTTACCGACATACACAAATTTATGCGTTTGATGGAAGAAGCAATCATTCGATTTTTAGCCAAATACGGCTTAAAAGGCGAACGTTGGGAAGGCTTTACCGGGGTGTGGCTGGATGTAGATAAACCTTCCCGTTGCCGAAAAATTTGCGCCATGGGTGTCCATACAAGTCGCTGGGTTACTATGCATGGCTTTGCCTTGAATGTGAGCACGGATTTAAGCTATTTCGACTATATCATTCCATGCGGCATTGAAAACCGGGGTGTTACTTCCCTGGAGAAGGAATTGGGACAAAAGTTTGATTGGGAGCAAGTGCGTTTGGAGGTTTTGAAAGAGTTTGAGGAAGTATTTGAATTTGAAGGGGTAAATCAATAATATTTTTTTGGAAACGTAGCGTTCATCTTTCAAGCCAATCTGTGGCCCCGCTTTCCATTGCAAGTCCGGCCAGCCCACTTGCCATCGCATTCGGGCTTTTCATTGCAATCGGGTTTAGACCCGTAGCTTTTTCGCTTTCAAAGGGGGGAGGGGTATTTAAGCCCTTGCATAATCAAGCTCTTTGGGCAATTTTTATTAAAAAATGAAATCAGGCTTTCCAAATTATAAATTAGGCCATTCAATATAAATTATCTGTTTTAGGTAAAAACATCAGACTTACATTTGCTTTATGGAAAAGCCATTATTGGAAAACCTTCACATTAAAAATTTTAAATCTATAAATGATTTAAAAATTGATGGTTTCAAACGAATAAACCTATTCTTAGGAAAACCAAATGTTGGAAAATCCAATATCCTAGAAGCTTTGGGTTTGTTGGCTCCTCATTACTATCAATCGAGTGGAATTGTTGATTTCAACAACCTCGTACGATGTGATTCTTTAGGATCTCTATTTCATTTTGGAAACATAAAAAAGGAAATTTCAATTATTGCAAATAATAACGATTTCGCCTATTATGGGGAACTAAAGGATTATGGTGTTGTTTTTGATGGATTTTACAGAAATTTAGACAAATATTCTGAAGATTTACTTCTAAAGTTCCCAAATATAAAAAATACACTTCCATATGAAATACCAGTAAACGGCATTTGGTTGGCAATTGGAGATAAACTTCAAATAGATTCTTGGGGACGTGGAATATTTAATATCGACTTAAAAGAATATTTCCCCTCCATTAAACGCTACAAGTTTAGTAATTCTGAAACATTTTCATCAGGAGAAAAATACAAAGAGAACTTCTTAATGCCACCTTTTGGTAAAAACATTCTTTCTATGAATGTGAATTTTCCTGAATTAAGGAAGGAAACCATTTCACTTTTTAATGAATACAAAATTGAGGTTGTTTTCGACCAGGCTTCTAATGCATTAAGAATTCAAAAACGTTTGAATGAAAACGAGGTATTTGGAATGTCATTTGGGATGATTTCTGACACATTAAAGAGGCTTATTTTCCACCTAGCAGCCATTAAATCTAACAAAAACAGCTTATTAATTTTTGAAGAGCCGGAAGCCCATTCATTTCCACCTTACATGATTAAGTTCGCCCAGGAAGTAATTAATAGTGAAACTAATCAATTTGCAATTGCCACTCATAGTCCCTATGTAATTACTGATTTTTTGGAGGACGCCTTCAGCGATACAGCCATTTTTGTTGTTTATTATGAAAACAATCAAACAAAAGTAAAACAGCTTACAGATGCAGAGATGCATGATGCCTTGCAACATGGCGTTGATATTCTATTAAATATTGAGAATTACATTCCTCAATCATGAGTAGTGATTTATATATCATTCCTGAATGTTATGCTGATACTTTATTGGTAGAATCCTTAGCTCATCCAAAACAAGGATACAATCACCAAAAAGGCAGTGGTACTGTAGGTAGGAAAATGCAAACAGTTTTCCAAAATCAATTTGCCTTAGGTATAATTGACAAGGATGAAAAAACATTAGATTATTTGAAAAACCATTTTAAGTTGGTTATTCAAGGTAATGAAATTCAACTTTGGCGTCACAAAGAAGATACAATTCATCAATGGATCATTCAAATTTGCCCGGAATTAGAGCCTTGGCTTTTAAAGAGGGCAACAGAATCCGGATTAACTGAAACTAACTTTTCATTTTTAACAAATAGAAAGTCTATTGATAAAAGACTTAAATCACTTACTAGTAAGAGAGACCAAGAAATTCGTAATTTTTACAATGAATTGATAAGAAGAAATAATCCTATCATTCTAAAACTTCAATCTTGGATCATCTATTTGAAACAAAAACAATACCTGGCAATTATAGAAGATATTGAGAGATTTTGACTTTTTCTAAACTTGGTTCTATTAACTCAAGCAACTTTGAAAAGTACAACTTAGAATTCATTTTTTGCTGATTATGTAATCACCTTAATTTATTAATGCCGACAAAAACAGGAATTAACTACCTAGAAATAATCAAGCTAACCATTGCAAATCCCAGAACAATGCAAATTGAAACACCGCCTTTCAATTTGCACAATTTTAACTACGGTAAAGACTCTCTTTTGCTTTACTTCTCATAAAAATGCATTTCCTTCAGGTACTCCCAAACGGCCGGTGAAAGAAAGTGGCGCACATCCTTTTTATCATGAATGGCTTGTCGGATAAAAGAAGATGAAATCTCAACCTCAGGAGCCTGGACCAGGGAAAAATTAGGGTTATTGAGCAAGGCGTGCCCCTGGAACCCGTTTCTGGGATATACTAAAATGTGGTAATGTTCGATAATGGCCTCGTAATTTTTCCATTTATGAAAATTCTCCAAGTTATCACTGCCCATGATGAGGGAAAAGCGATACTGAGGATATTTTTCGCTTAGGTGAGCCAGGGTGGTTACAGTGTAGGAAGGGGTAGGAAGATCAAATTCAATGGTAGAGGCTTTGAGTTTGGAATAATCACCAATAGCCAGCTGAACAAGTTGAAGGCGGTGGTGGTTAGACAACAGGCTTTCTTTGGATTTAAACGGGTTTTGGGGAGAAATTACCAACCATACTTCATCCACCGGACCAAACTCAGCGATGTAATTGGCAACCACTAAATGTCCCACATGCACCGGATTAAACGAACCGAAGTACAAACCTATTTTCTTGTTTTTCAAGCCCTTCTAAAATTTTCTACAAAAATATTTACTTTTTGGTAGCACGAATCATTTTCTATATATATTTGCACCCCCAAAACAATGGGAGCTTAGCTCAGCTGGTTCAGAGCATCTGCCTTACAAGCAGAGGGTCACTGGTTCGAACCCAGTAGCTCCCACCAATAAAATCAAGGGTTTCAGAAGGTAACACAACTGAGGCCTTTTTTATTTGCGCATTATTTGCGCATTATTCCTTCATTTTTACATTAATAGGAAGATTATTCAAACAAGTAAAACATATTACTCCAAAGTTTGTATTAATTAA
>JAIBAJ010000018.1 GCA_019695265.1 Bacteroidia bacterium
AGAAATGCACTACCCGTTAGAGAGAATCGTTCTTTTGAAAGAAGGGTCAAAAATAGACATTCTAGAAGCAAACATAAAACCTTTACTAACTATAAACCAACTTATTAAACCTTAACTTAATGACATTTGGCGGGCCCCCTTCCGCCTAACCAATTTAATCGCGTGACTCCAATCGCAACGCAAAGGCGTTCGGGTCACGCTTTCGGCTGTAGTCCTCGTCCCGCTAGGCTAGCGCCATAGCGGGCCTGTGGGCTACTTGCCTCTATCGTTGCCCGAGGTGCAAGCCCAACCTACCTGGCCTTTACCAACTTTTCTGTTGCCTAATGGTCAGGTTTATAAGGAAACTAATCCACCTCACTATAAGGAGTTAAATAAATCTATTCACAAAAATGCTCCTAATATGAAAATACTCGGTAAATGTACCATAGTGGGGGTTTCTTCGGGTAGGGATAGAGGCAAGTAACCCACAGGCGACCGCAGCCTTTGGCGGAGGGTGCCGAGGATTACAGCCGATAGCCCGACCTGAGCCAAACAAAAATGTGGGAAATTGCAGGAAATTGGTGGCGAAGGGACCCGCCAAACCAGAAAAAAATTACTTATCGGAATAAAAACAGGAGCGGCACAACGGCTCATATGAATCAGTTTCGCCCAGTAGCACCAGGGAGTTGCTGGCCATAGTTCGGTGACTGTGATTGGCTAAATTGCCACATTTCACGCAAACTGCATGAACTTTGGTGACATATTCTGCCATAGCCATCAATCCGGGCATTGGACCAAAGGGATTTCCCAGGTAATCCATATCCAAACCGGCAGCTATCACACGAATTCCGTTGTTGGCAAGCTTAGTGCATACATCGGGCAAACCTGCATCAAAAAATTGGGCTTCATCAATACCAACCACATCCACATCGCCAACCAGTAGTAAAATTTGCTCTGCAGAAGGAACCGGCGTGGACTGAATGCTGTTTGAATCGTGACTAACTACTTTACTTTCATCATAGCGGATATCCACCTCAGGCTTGAAAATTTCCACCTTTTGTTTGGCGATTTTAGCTCTTTTCAGGCGGCGAATCAACTCCTCGGTCTTACCGGAAAACATGGAACCACAGATCACTTCGATCCAACCTTGACGTTTGTCGTAATGCCTGGTGTTCTCTAAAAACATGAAATCGTACTTGTTTAAAAGTTTTAAATAGTCTCCAATCTTGAACAGGGCAAAACTATAAAATAGCATTCTCAATTAATCATAGATTTCTAACAAAACATGAACATTTCCCATACCATCCTCCAAATCAAGCAGAAACTAAACAATGCCACCCGAATTGCCGACCGAATAGAAAAGTCAGGGACGGTTCATCCGATAGACGTTGATAGCTTATTAGAAGAACTAAGAACAGCATACAACAAGGTGTATCAATTGGGTTGGGAAGAAGAAGAAACTTTGGTAGCCGAACAGCCCCAAATGGCTGTTGTTCCGCACGAAGAAACGAGTACCAGACCAACTATTGAACCGGAAATTCCGGTAATTCCAGTGGAAATTCCTAAAACCGAACCGGAACCAGAACCTGCCATGTTTGTTGAACCACAGGTTGAATTGTCCATGGAACCTGAGCCCGAGTTGGAAGAAAACTTGGAAGAGGAGGGTCCATTGGTGGAGGTAGAAAAAGGAGTAAGCACTACCATTGAATTGGATTTCGAACCTGTATCGGTATCAGCACAGGAACCTGAACCCGAACCAGAAGTTGAACCCGAACCAGAAATTACCCAAGTAAGCAACTTAAGCCAAACTGAAGTAGAAACTGAACCGGTTAATTTAACACCGGTTGTGGAAGATAGCAAACCTGCACCTGCACCGATTGCTATCGAAAGTGCCTTACCTAAAAATCTAAACCTTTTACCCATTTCCGATTTGCGAACTGCATTAAGCATTAATGACAAATTTTCGCTATCGAATAAACTTTTTAAAGGCAATGGAACAGAATTCAACTTGTTCTTAAATGTGTTAAATGGATTTGACAACCTAACGGAGGCCAAAAATTATTTACTGAATACCCTAAATCAAAACAACTGGGATTCAGAAAGTTCAGAATTTACCTTAATTCAGGAATTGGTAGAGCGCAGGTATTTTAGAAGTTAGTTATATTTGTAAGATGAAAACTTCCTTAAAAGCCGTGCTTCGGTTGATGTTATTGGCTTCCATCAGTTTGGTATCTTGCAAAAAATCAGGACAACTAACTATTCAATTCAAACCCAAGGTTAACGGACAGGATTTGGTTTTGAATCAAACCTATACCAATGTGGATGGAAATGACTTTGAGATTGAACGGTTGAAGTTTTACCTATCCGATCTAAGTATAACGGTTGAAGGAAAATCATTCTTATTATCTGAAATAGCCTTGGCTGATGCCTCGAAACCAGAATCCATGTTATTGCAATTTGAGGAATTTGACGATGTAACGATAACCAAGCTAAGCTTTGGAGTTGGAGTAAAACCCAGTTTAAACAATCCCAGCAAAAGCATGACCTATGATTTAGGCCAATTTCCTTCTTCCCACCCTTTAAGTGGGAGTCAAAATATGTATTGGGGAATGACCAACGACTACCGCTTTTTTTTACTGGAGGGAAAGAGTGATACCTCTGCAGCCCAAAACGCCCAAGAGGACCCAAGCAAATACCGGGTTTTTCAATACCATGTTGGTAAAGACAAATTTTACACCTGGTTTGATTTGACTAATAAATCCTTTACTTTAGAAAAAGGCAAGAATAATACCTTGGTTGTTGCAATGGACTTGGACAAACTATTCAGCAATGGAACGGATACCATTCACATGGGAGTTGAAAACTACACTGAAGCTATGTCGCCTGCACAGGAAGCACTTGCCGCACGCATGATGACTAATATGAAAAATGCCTTTTACCTTGAATAAAATTCTATTTTTATTATTGTTTACATGTTTGATTGACAGCAATTTGCTAGCCCAGGACATGTCGCAGATGAAACAATATTATTTTGTCTTACTTAGCAAAGGACCTAACAGAAACCAAGATTCAGCGACAGCAGCACAAATACAAAAGGCCCATTTAGAAAACATCGGGAAATTAGCTAAAGAAGGAAAATTGCAAGTAGCCGGTCCATTTACTGACGATGGTAATTTTCGAGGGATTTTCATTTTTGATGCAGGCTCAAAAGAAGAAGTTGAACAATGGGTACAGACCGATGAGGCCATCAAATCAGGTCGATTGAGTTATGAAATACATCCATGGATGACTCAAAAAGGAAACTGTTTTAAATAATCAAATATTTTCTTTCAGGCGCCATAGCTTTTCTACCTTTGCATTGTGAATCCGAATCTAATAGCCGACTCTTCGAATCAAAACCCCGGTGATAGGGAAATTGAAAGGGCTTTACGTCCAATTGATTTTACCGAATTTGCGGGCCAGGAAAAAGTGGTAGAAAATTTAAAAATCTTCACCTCTGCGGCGAAACAACGAGGAGAGGCGCTGGATCATGTATTATTACACGGTCCTCCCGGATTAGGAAAAACCACTTTAGCTAATATAATAGCTGCAGATTTAGGGGTAAATATTAAAATTACTTCAGGTCCTGTATTAGACAAGCCCGGGGATTTAGCCGGCCTATTGACCAATTTAGAACCGAACGACGTATTATTTATTGATGAGATCCATCGCTTAAGTCCCATTGTTGAGGAATATTTGTATTCGGCCATGGAGGATTACCGAATCGATATTATGATTGAAACAGGGCCGAACGCCAGGTCAGTTCAAATCAAATTAAATCCATTTACTTTGGTTGGGGCCACTACCCGATCCGGCTTACTTACTTCACCTCTTCGCGCTAGGTTTGGCATTAATTCCAGGCTTGAATATTACGATGCCAAGCTTTTGCAAAAGATTGTTGAACGTTCGTCCGGCATCTTAAATATTCCCATTCAAGAATCGGCGGCATTTGAAATTGCACGCCGTAGCAGAGGAACACCGAGGATAGCCAATGCCTTGTTAAGAAGGGTAAGAGATTTTGCCCAAATTAAAGGCGATGGAACCATATCATTAGAAATTTCTCAATACGCATTGCAGGCATTAAATGTGGATAAACATGGATTAGATGAAATGGACATCCGGATATTAACCACCATTGTAGATAAGTTTAAGGGAGGTCCAGTCGGAATTACTACCATTTCAACAGCGGTTGGCGAAGAAGGTGGAACCATTGAGGAAGTATATGAACCATTTTTAATTCAGGAAGGCTATTTGATACGTACACCCCGTGGCCGCCAGGCTACAGAATTAGCTTACAAGCATTTAGGAAAGGTTGTAGGATTTAATGCAGGCAATCTTTTCGGAGGAGAATTATAACTTATTAATTTTGAATGGATTATATTCTTGATTGAGAATTACCATTTCTAACTTCATACCTTTGCAGAATGAAAAATAAAGATGATATAGTTCAAAACTGGCTACCCCGTTACACAGGCACACCAATTGAAGAGTTTGGTCAATATATTTTATTAACCAACTTTCAAAATTATGTGACGCTATTTGCCCAAATGTACAATGTGGAAGTTTCGGGTCTTGACAAGCCCATGCCCAATGCAACAGCCAACAACATTACAATTATAAACTTTGGAATGGGTAGTGCGATGGCAGCAACCATCATGGATTTATTATCAGCGATTCATCCAAAGGCTGTTTTGTTTTTAGGAAAATGTGGAGGATTAAAAAGAAAGAACAACGTTGGAGACTTGATACTACCGATAGCTGCTATTCGCGGAGAAGGAACAAGTAATGACTATTTCCCTCAGGAAGTACCGGCCTTACCTGCATTTAGTTTACAGCGAGCCGTTTCAACCAGTATTCGTCAAAACAATTGCGATTATTGGACCGGAACTGTATACACTACCAATAGAAGGGTTTGGGAACATGACAATGAATTTAAGAAATACTTAAGGAAATTAAGGGCTATGGCCATAGATATGGAAACAGCCACTCTATTTGTTGTTGGTTTTAGCAATGAAGTTCCAACAGGTGCGTTGTTATTAGTCACCGACCAGCCAATGATTTCATCGGGTGTTAAAACGGATCGAAGCGATAAGGCGGTTACCAAAAACTACACGGAATTGCATTTAAAAATCGGGATTGACTCGCTTAACGAATTAATCAACAATGGATTAAGTGTTAAGCACCTAAGGTTCTAATTGTATGTCTGCCCTACCCGAAGCTGCCAAAAAGATTATCAAAGACATTGGGGAGAAGAAATTCAAACCTATTTACTTTTTGATGGGTGAGGAACCCTATTTTATCGACAAATTGGCATCTTACATGGAAGACCATGTATTAGAGGAAGCGGATCGAAGTTTTAACCAGGCGGTTCATTATGGTAGTGATTTAGATATTTCTCGCTTGGTAGGCGAAGCCAAGCGTTACCCTATGATGTCCGATTACCAATTGGTAATAGTAAAGGAAGCACAACTAATAAAGAACTTAGCAGGCAAAGAGAAAAAAGACAAAGAAACCGGGAAAGAAGAAGAAGTAAAAGATGTTTTTTTAACTTACTGTGAATCCCCATTACCTTCCACGATACTGGTGATTTGTTATAAAGGTAAAACCATTGACAAGCGTAAATCCTTATACAAGGCCATTGAAAAAAATGGAATTGTATTCAATTCAGAAGTGATTAAGGATTGGAACCTCAGCAAATGGATCATTGACTTTGTAAAAGAAAAGGGCTATCGAATCAATGACAAGGCAGCAGTAATGCTAGCCGATTTTTTAGGGAACGATTTGGCAAAAATTGATAATGAGGTATCCAAATTGGCCATTTCACTGCCACCCAATACCGAAATTAATGAATTAATCATTGAACGAAATATTGGAATAAGCAAGGATTACAACGTCTTTGAGCTATTGAAAGCTTTATCTAAACAGGATACTTTTAAAGCCAATCAAATAATTAATTACTTCAGCAAGAATCAGAAAGAGAATCCGGCAGTTGTAACGATAGGGCATTTATATAACTACTACAGTAAATTGCTTGAAATACATTACCATCGGACCAAAGGATTAAACTCCGGCGCCATTGCCGAAAAGATGGGAATTCATCCTTTTGTTTTCAAGGAATATGAAGAAGCGGCGCAACGATATAGTTATCCGAAAATCGTAAAAAATGTAAGTTCCTTAAGAGACTTTGATTTAAGGATTAAGGGAGTTGAATCGGGAGAATTATCTTTGGAGGATTTTTACAAAGAATTTATTTATAAAGTCATTCATACCAGGTAAAGTATGATTATGAAACAATCATGCTGAAAGACATACAGCGGATTACAAGCCACAATTTTGTTAGCTTTGCTCAACAATATTATTAATTCCCATTTGAAATCATACCAATTGAGTCATGGAAGATTCTACCAATCACTTTCACCCAGATTCCAAAATATATGTTGCAGGCCATAAAGGAATGGTAGGTTCAGCCATAGTGAAGAAATTAAATGAAAATGGCTATACCAACATAATTACAAGGACATCTAAAGAGCTTGATTTGATGAATCAATCCAAAGTGAAGGATTTTTTTGAAACAGAGCTTCCTGATTTTGTATTTGTAGCTGCAGCAAAAGTTGGAGGGATCATAGCGAACAACACCTACCGGGCAGAGTTTCTGTACAACAATTTATTAATTGAAGCCAATGTAATTCACCACGCTTATTTGTCCGGAGTAAAGAAACTACTTTTTCTAGGCTCATCCTGTGTTTATCCAAAAATGGCGGCCCAACCCATTAAGGAAGAATATTTATTAACCGGGGCTTTAGAACCAACCAATGAACCTTATGCAATTGCAAAGATTGCAGGTATTAAGCTTTGCGAATCCTATCACCAACAATATGGCTGCGATTTTTTGAGTGTTATGCCCACCAATTTATATGGGCCAAATGATAATTATGATTTGCAAAATTCACATGTTTTACCTGCACTAATACGCAAATTTCACGAAGCCAAACAAAACAATTCAAAATCTGTAACTATTTGGGGAACAGGAAGTCCAAAGAGGGAATTTATGTATAGTGAAGACATGGCGGAAGCCTGTATATATGTAATGAGGTCAAAAACCAACGAACGACTAATTAACATAGGAACCGGAACAGATATTTCTATCAAGGAATTGGCTGAGATGATTAAAAAAATTATCGGTTATGAAGGAGAATTAGAATTTGACAAGACCAAACCGGATGGAACTCCGCGAAAATTATTAGACGTATCAAGATTGACTGATTTAGGTTATACTTATAAAACTGATTTAGAAACAGGAATTAGGAAGGCATACTCTGCCTATCTCGAAACATTATAAAAGACATGAAAACAGCTTTAATTACAGGTGTTACAGGACAAGATGGCTCATATTTATCTGAACTACTATTAAAAAAGGGATATACGGTGCATGGTATTAAAAGAAGAGCTTCTTCATTTAATACCCAGAGAATTGATCATTTATACCAAGACCCTCATGTTAATAATGCCAACTTTCATTTACACTATGGCGACTTAACGGATAGTACTAATTTAATTAGAATTATTCAGGAGACACAACCGGATGAAATATACAATCTAGCGGCGATGAGTCATGTAAAAGTTAGCTTTGAAACACCGGAATATACTGCCAACGCCGATGGAATTGGCACACTTAGAATTTTAGAAGCTGTTCGTATACTTAATTTAGTAGAAAAAACCAGAATTTACCAAGCTTCAACCTCAGAACTTTATGGTTTAGTGCAAGCAGTGCCTCAAAATGAAAGAACCCCTTTTTATCCACGATCGCCTTATGCTGTGGCAAAATTATATGCATATTGGATAACAGTTAATTATCGTGAAGCCTATGGAATATTTGCATCAAATGGTATATTATTTAATCATGAGTCGCCTTTAAGAGGTGAAACCTTTGTAACCAGAAAAATAACTATGGCCGTGGCAGCAATTGCGGCAAATCTACAATCTATACTTTACTTAGGCAATCTTGACTCCTTGCGAGATTGGGGCCATGCTAAAGATTATGTAGAAGGTATGTGGAGAATTTTACAACATTCCAAGCCGGATGACTTCGTACTAGCAACAGGAAAAACAACCAAGGTTAGAGATTTTGTAAGAATGGCATTTAGTGTTTTAGGAATAGTGGTTGAATTTCAGGGTGAAGGAATTAATGAAATAGGAATCATAGCTCAGTTAGAAACAAATGAATTTCCTCATCTTCAAATTGGTCAGAAAATTGTTGCTGTGGATGAAAGGTATTTTCGACCCACCGAGGTAGATTTATTAATTGGTGACCCTCAGAAAGCGCTGAATGACCTAGGATGGAAGGCTACAATTGAACTTCCTGAATTGATCGCTGAAATGGTTAATTCCGATTACATAAAGGCAAAAACAAAATAATTCAGATGTAGGTTTAAGTATAAAATCTATAATAAAGTATTTCAATGACCATTATTAATCCATAACTATTCTGAGTGGATTATTAAATATACAAGTATGAATATCCCAATTGTTATACCTGCAAGGAATGAGTCCAAACGGATTGAAAAAACCATTCAGAGCATAAGAGCCACCTTTAAATTTGCGAACATGACTCCTTACATCGTTTTGGTAGATGATGGTTCAAAGGATAATACAGCCGATTTTGCCGAAGGATTAGGTTGTCATGTGGTTCGATTAAAAGATAGGGGGTATTCAGCGTTAGGTATGCCCGTATTAGCTGACACACACAATGCAGGCTTCGAATACATTGAGAAAAACCTTCAAGACCCTTACGAGTTTCTTATGGTAATTGGTGCCGATACCACCTTTGAGGAAAATTATCTTTCCATTTTATTGAAAGAAATGAACGCAGACCCATCCCTTGCGATGTGTGCCGGGGTGTTGGATGGTTTTCATACCAATCCAAACGCTGTAAGAGGTTCCGGCAGAATTATTAGAAGATCATTTTGGGAAAGGGTTGGATTTAGATTACCCAACACCTACTATGCCTGGGAAAGCTATCCCGTAGTAGCTGCAAACTCCTTTGGGCTAAAAACCCGCACCATCTACACTGCAAAAATGCAAACGGATCGTCCACCTCTTCGTTCGGTTGATTGGATGCGCTATGGAATTGGTATGAGAGAAAATGGAAGCTTATTTGCCTATGTTCTTTTAAGAGCAGCCAAAGCCTCCTTAACAATTGAGTTAAAATCGGGTTTTCGTCTGATTTATGGCTACCTTAAGCCAAATAATCATGTATTTCCAAAAGAAATGCGTTCCTTTGTTAGTACCTATCAACGAAATAGAATATTGAAATTCCTTCGATTAAAGAAATGACATTCATTTTTGACATAGGACATCCGGCACACGTCCATTACTTCAAAAACATCATTGTTCGTTTGAAGAAGGAAGGTCATGAGGTTATTGTATTTGCAAGAGACAAAGAATGTACCCATGAGCTATTAGAAGCTTATGGTATTTCATTTATTTCTAGAGGAAAAGGTTCCAGCAACCTAATTGGAAAACTCTATTACATTTTCAAAATCGATTTGATGATGTTTTTGGTCTTGTTAGGTAAGAAAAAAGACATCTTCATCGGCTTTGCTTCTCCTTATGCGGCACATGTGGCCTGGTTGTACCGGAAATTCAGTATTACAATTGATGATACTGACAAAGCGACTCTTTCCCATAAATTATATCTTCCTTTCACTACGAAAGTGGTAACACCTTCGGTTTTTGAAAAGGAAATGGGTAAAAAACAAATCAAATTCAAGTCCTTTATGGAGCTTTCTTATCTGCACCCGGACGTATTTGAACCTAACCCCGATGTTTTAAAAAAGCTTGACCTAAAAGAAGGAGAAAAATTTGCCATCCTTCGATTTGTGTCTTGGGGCGCAAACCACGATGTTGGCCATGCCGGTATGAAAGAGGAGCAAAAAAGAAAAGTATTGGAATTGATAAAAACCAAATACAGAGTTTTCATTTCATCAGAATCTGAACTACCTGCGGATTTATTACCCTATAAACTTCAAATTCCGGTTGAAAGTTTACACGATTGCCTTGCCCAGGCAGAACTTTATATTGGAGAAGGAGCAACCATGGCAGCAGAAGCTGCTATGTTAGGAGTGCCTGCTATTTACACCAATTCCTTAACGGCAGGAACCTTGCATGCAATGAGTGACTATGGTTTATTACATATTTGGAACCCTGAACGTGAGAAACTGGAAGAACTTGTTGAGATGTTTTTAAAGCAAACCAATGGAAAACGTTTGCAACAGGAAAGGAGAAAAAAAATGCTTCAGGAATGCAATAATCCAACTAAGTTCTTTTTGGAATTAATTCAAAACAATAGTTCCAAATAACCAAGTTAGTCAAATCAAAGGATGCAAGCAAAAAAGTTCCTCAAGAACCTTTCACTTTACACCCTAGAACCGGTAGTTTTCAAACTGGTTAGTTTTCTTCTAATTCCAATATACACTGCCTATTTATTACCACAGGAATTTGGTGATCTTCAATACATCATTTCAATCGCCACCTTTCTTAAAAGTATTACAACATTTGGACTAAGTACTGCATTTTGGAAGTTTAGAAGTGATTTGGAAGAAAAGGAATACGCATCCCTTTCCACTAATATAATAGTTTCCCAATTCTTTATTGGCAGTTTAATTTGTAGTATTCTGGTTATTATCTACCTAAGCGGATTTAACTCTATGGCTTCGGTTGGACTAATTCTATATTTCACTGCTTTACTAATAAAAACCTTTTCCGAAAATTACCTTCTCATATGCAGGGCTTACAATAAGGTAAACCTGTATTTGAGCATTTCCATCCTTCAAACCCTCCTTTTCTTTGGTTTAAATTACTATTTCTTATCTCAAACAAATTTAAAGACCAATGGTGTAGTTTTAGCCTATTTAATTGCTTTTGTTCTAATAACCATTGCTTTTTTCCCAATTCTTCGATACAAGGTATTTGGCAAAATAAACTTGTCTCAAATCAAAAGATTACTTCATTTTGGAGGCCCCTTATTACTTGGAAACCTGTCAATTTTAGTAATGTCTATTTCTGATCGTTGGTTTTTAAAAACCCTTTCAACTGAGGCCGAATTAGGATTATACAGTTATGGGTATAAATTCTCCGACCTAATTGCCACCTTTTTCATTTACACTTTTCAATTGGCCTGGACTCCAATCGCCTGGAAAGCATTTTCTACTGAGCAAGGAAGATCCTTCTTTTTTAAAGTCGAACGAATCATCATGGTCTTTTTCCCTTCCATTATTTTTCTAATAATTCCATTCATTTTGCTTTTGGCCCGCATAATGACTGTCAATCCTGAATTCAACAAGGGTCTGAATATCATTTACATTATAGCCTTTTCACATATTTTCTATGCTTATTACACCTTCAATTCAGTTAAGAACCTCTATTACAATAAAAAGAAAAATATAATTAAGGCCAACATTGCCTCTGCCAGCTTTAATCTCCTGTTAAATATTCTCCTTATTGGCAAATTTGGCATGTGGGGGGCTGCAATTGCAACTGTGCTATCCTACATATTAATGTATATTATCATAGAATTTGTCCAAATTCCTGAGCTAGACCAATTTAAAGCTAAAAGACATAAACTCTTCATATTCAACGGAATCTCATTCATACTAGTAATAACGAACACAGCTTGTATGTTATTCTTTGATTCTTTGATGTACATTACGCCCGTTTCCTTTGTTTCGGCGGGCATCTTAGTTGGGATGATTTATCTTTTAAGGTTAAACGATATCAACCTTAAAGACCTAATGAATAAAAAGGCCTTTTAGTGAATGAATAAACATAAAAGGAATATTGCATTACTCTTGATTTTCATTGGTGCCAAAGGAAATATCATTGCTATTTCTGATGGATTATTATTGTTTACTTTCTTTTATACAGTTTTTTACATTCGATTCTTTAAAGTTCCTATTCCCAAAAGTGCACTTTATCTTCTTTATGGATATATCGTTTTAACCATACTTTACATGGTTAAATTCAATTGGGTTAACTATTATTCCACCATTCGATTTGCCATGAAAATGTATACCGGCTTTTTTGGTATATTAATTTTAAAAGAACACTTATTTTACCTTTTTGAAAAATGCTTAGTAACACTTTCTAAGGTTAGCTTGTTTTTTTTTCCAATCCAATTAATCGCTTATCCCTACCTCAAGCAATTTATTGGAATTTTCGAGACCTTAATTCCTCCATTAGATTACCGTGGCAACTGGTATGTGAATAACTTCATTTTTACCATGAATGACAATGCTATGTACCGAAACAGCGGATTTGCATGGGAACCAAAAGGATTTGCAAATCTTCTAATTCTGGCTATATTTATTAATTTGCTTAGAACAGGATTTACCCGAAATAGAAATCTAACCATTCTCTTCATTACCATATTAACAACTCAATCCACAACGGCAATTGTTACTATTTTCTCTATGATTCCGGCGTTCTTTCTTTATAATTTGAAATCGCAAACCAAAATGCTCTATTTCATTATATCCATTTTTGTTGGCATAGGGATGTTTAATTTAGATATTGTTGGAAATAAAATCATTAATGAATTCAATAACAGTGGTGAGCATCTGAAATATATGGATGTAGATACTGATATGGATAAGGTTACGCTAGGGCGCTTTGGATCCATGCAATTGGCCTTGATGGATTTCGCTAAAAATCCGATACTAGGAATTGGAATGCAGGATAAATTCAGAACTGATAGCGAATTTACACATTTGGTTTATGTAAATGGAATTGCAGATTTTTTATCCCGTTTTGGATTAGTAGGAATGATATTTCTTGCTTATACCTATTACCAATCGACCAAAAAAATAACTCAGTATTACAACAAAAAAGGCTTTATTTTCCTATTTCTTTCCTTTCTTTTTATATTCTTCGCAAGTGCAATCATTATTAATCCCTTGTATTTTGCATTCGAGTTCTATTTTCTTGCAAATCTGATACCTGCAAACCGATTATCGAATCCATTGGAATCACTCCCAATGGTAACTGTCATTTCAGACCATCCAACCGAAAATCCTAAGTAGCTATACCAATTTTAATTTATAAACAGTCCAAAGGCATTTCATAAATTTGCCGTGTTAAATACCTATAAAACAATAACTTAGGTCATTTATCCTTTGAAAAAATCATACATTACATTGGACTATACGTAAAGTCCATTCGGTATTGCACTAGGATATTCTAAAAAGTCAACTTGGGGCTTACTATACATTTTTTATACTTTTTATGCGGGCTCCCTCCGCCCAACAAAAATTAAATTAAGCCCCAAACAACCAGCACGGGCGTTCGGGTCACGCTATCGGCTGTAGTCCTCGTCCCCCTAGGCTAACGCCGTCGGGGTCCTGTGGGCTACTTGCCTCTATCGTTGCCCGAGGGTGCAAGCTCAATCTTTTACCGTTGTTAGCTTGATTATTTTCTATCCATTTTATTAATAGAACAACGGATTTTACTAAGTTTATATTTACAAAAACTTTGTAAATCAGTATAGTAGATCCATTTTTATAAGAAAAATGCATACATTAAGTTTGACTAAACATTAGGCCCATTTGGTATACTATGTTTCCCCTTGCATAAAACAGTTAGAATACCATGTTAAGTTGGGTTAGAAATGGCAAGTTTAGGTTACGCATCGGGCAACGATAGAGGCAAGTAGCTCCAAGTCAACGCAGCGTTTAGCGGAGTTGGCTTGGACTACAGCCGATAGCGTGACCCGAACGCCGGTGCAAGTCGGTTAGGGTTAAGAAAAAAGCCAGATAGGCGTAGGGGGCCCGCATACAAGGCATTTAAAACTATCTTCAATTCCTTCCTATTGACTTATAAAAAAGAGTCTACCAGAATGTGAAAAGCTAACTGCAAAAAAATAAGTTAAGGAAGGCTAAAAGATTTTGAAGAAAAATTTCAATCAGGTGCAACCTTTTGGATGAATCATGCATCCTGCTATATAAGTCACATTATTTGACAGATTGAATCATTTTGTTTTACCTTTGCGCCCCCATTTTAATATAAGTGATAAGGATTTCTAAAGAGTCTACTTGGTTGATTATGGCCTTTACGGCCATCCTGTTTTTTGGTTCGTGTGTCACCAGAAAGCATATTACCTACTTCCAAAGTTTAGATAAATCAAAAATTGACACAGTAAACATTGACAGGAAGACGGATGAGAGTTTAAGCCGATTAAGAACCGGATTCTCAGAGCCTAAAATTCAGCCCGGTGATATCTTAAATATTGCTGTAAGTTCTATTAATCCTGAGGCTACGGCAATGTTTTCCTTTTTTGGAACTACACGAGCCACGACCAACAATGATCCAAATTTTTCTCAACAAACCAGTGGATTTTTAGTTGATGCGCAAGGGAATATCCAATTTCCTATAATTGGCAGTATAAATGTAAAAGGAAAAACGTCTATTGAAATTCGCACTTTGTTGCAAGATGCGCTTTCACAGTATTTGGAAAAACCGGTGGTAACGGTTCGTTATCTTAATTTCAAAATCATGTTGATGGGCGATGTTCTAAAACCTGGTGTTTATACATTTCCAAGCGAACGAGTTACCCTTTTTGAAGCAATATCTTCAGCAGGAGATTTAACCATATTTGGGGAAAGAAAACACATTCAATTAATCAGGGAAGTAGATGGGAAAAATCAAATAATTCGTTTGGATTTAACTGACAAAAATGTATTATCTACCAAATACATGTACCTTCAGCCCAACGACATCATTTATGTAGAGCCAGGCAAGGGTAAAATAGCATCTTCTGACAATGTATACAGAATACTTCCGATGGTGATAACCGGTTTAAATATTGTTGCCTTATTGATATACAGATTTAGGTAGTTTTTTCTAATTTCTCAAAATTGGAGTAAGACAGCATTTGAAATTCACATAAAAATGACAGAGCAAATTAAGAATCCCAATAGTAGCAATATTGAGGTTGATTTTAGAAGTTTAATTTTCAGATACCTATCCATTTGGCCTTGGTATATCATTTTCGGGATTTTATTTACCACCTTATCTTGGGTGTTAATCTTCTATTCAACTCCCAAATATTCGATTGAGGGTTATGTATTGGCTCAGGATGATAAGAAGAATTCAAAATTTGCTTCTCAAGATTTATTGAAAGAGTTGGATTTATTTTCCGGTTCACAATTGGTCGAGAATGAAATAGAGGTAATTAAATCCAGAACCATTCTAAAAAGGACAATCGAGGATTTAGATTTAAACTATCAATACTACAAATCAACCGATTTTAGAACCAGAGAAATGTATACGAATTGTCCAATTTCATTTAAATTGGATACTATTCAGAAAGTGATTGTTGGTGCTGAAATTGGTGTTACCATAAACGACCCACAGAACTTTGAATTAACCTGTTCTCCCAAGATGGAAGGCATGGCAGGGTTTGAATTGAAAGGACAATTTGGCAAATCGTTACCTACGCCTTATGGTTTAGTTACCATTAACAAAACTGCCATGTTCGACAAAATTTTTGTCAATGGGGTAGAAAACAAAGAATACAAAAACATTACAGTTAAGGTAACCACCATTGACCAGGCGGTTAACCATTACAGGAAAGCCCTAAAAGTTGAACTTACGAGCAAAATGTCTACGGTTTTAAGGCTTCAAATAGAAGATAACATTCCGGAAAGGGGGGTTAAATTCATTGACCACCTGATGGACACTTACTTGAAGAACGATGTTACCATCAAAAACGAAATTGGGGAGATGACTCTTAAGTTTCTGAATGATCGTATCAAACTTCTTTCCAATGATGTAAACTCTATTGAAACCATTTTTGAGGATTTTAGAATTAAGAATGGAATTGTTGAACTTGGTCAAAACACACATTTGTTACTTAACAATGTAGTTGAATATGACAAACAACTGATGCAATTGGAAAGTCAATTAAAATTAGTTGAAGACATTGAAAGTTATACCAAAAACAGGGCCGAATCAGGCATATTAGCTCCGGCGGTGGTTGGATTAACAGATCCGGTTTTATTGGAGCTATGCCAAGAGATCATAAAGCTCGAAAGTCAAAAAGCCCTTATTAACAGTTCGCTTAAAAAGGACAACCCAATGATTGTTAACTTGAACAATCAAATAAATGGATTACGTACCACCTTGGCAGAAAGTGTAAGGAACGTAAAATCGGCCATTTTAATGGGAAAAAGACAGGTAGAGAAAAAACTAAGAGGTTTTGATTCGGAGATAAAATCAATCCCTCAAAAAGAGCACCAGCTTTTTGATATCAAAAGGCAAATGGAGATCAAACAAAATCTATATTTATACTTACTTCAAAAACAAGAAGAAGCAGCGCTATCTCTAGCTTCCACGGCCTCTGACAATAGAATCTTGGATTATTCAGTTTCTACGGAAGCACCGATTAAACCGGTTAAACCGATTTATTATGGTATTTCGTTACTATTAGCGTTGTTGGTTCCGATTGGTATTAAGGAGTTTATGGATTCTTATGATAATACTGTAAAAACTAGAAATGATATCGTTTCAGAAACCAATTTCCCCTTGCTTGGAATTATTCCATTCTCATCAGATCCGGATCCATTGGTTGTTAATCAATCGGCAAAATCTGCTATTTCGGAGGCATTCAGAAATATTCGTTCTAATTTAAAATACCTGGCTAAGGGAGCCGATCGATTGGTAATTGGTGTTACTTCCAATATTTCCGGGGAAGGAAAAACCTTTTTCTCCTTGAATTTTGCAGCATCCATTGCTATTACCAATAAAAAAGTGGTAATGATTGAGTTAGACTTGCGAAAACCCAAATTGGCAAAAAACATTAACATCAGTTCCAATATTGGAGTTTCAAACTATTTGATTGACCAGGCTACTATCGACCAAATCATAATGCCGTCGGGAGTAATTGACACTTTGGATATAATACCTTCAGGACCAATTCCACCTAATCCGGCGGAATTATTGATTTCTGAAAACATGGAAAGAATGATTAAGGAATTACAAGAAAGGTATGACTATATTATCATTGATGCTCCTCCGGTTGGATTAGTTTCGGATGGTTTTACTATTTCTGAACATTGCCACCAAATGTTTTACCTGTTAAGGTATGACTACACTGCAAAAGATTACATCAAGTTTATCAGAGACCTTGAAACCAGCAAGAAACTTTCCAATGTAAACTTGATTCTAAACGGAGTAAAAATGAGCAGTTTAGGCGGTTATGGTTATAGTCAAGGTTATAGTTATGGCTATGGTTACTACAACCAAGAAAGTAAAAAAAGATTTAGTTTGAAGGATTTTCTTAAGTTCAATTAAGTCAGTTCCCTTTCTGAGTGTTGAACCATTGTTGTTGATAGCTATGTACCTTCTTTGCAAATGAAGTTGATTTCTAAATTTCTGCAAACCAAAGGAAAGAATGAACTTCTAACTGGATCCATAATTACCTTTTTCCTGCGAATTGCAGGCATGGGTGCCGGGTATATTTTTAGTCTTCAAATAACAAGGAACTACGGTGCAGATGCTTGGGGAATGTTTTCCTTAACATTCACTGTTTTTTCTTTTGGGGCCATCTTAAGTACGTTTGGTTTAGATGGAGCCATACTTCGATTGGTTCCCGAGCTGGTAGTTAAAAAACAATTGATATTTCTAAGTCCAATTTACAGAAAACTAGCCCTTCTAGGTTCCATCATTTCATTGGCAACCATGATGGCAATCTACCTGCTTTCAAAACAAATTGCCATTACTCTTTTTGATAATAAATCATTAATCGATTGGATAAAATACAGCGCCCTCCTGGTGCTTCCAATAACTTTATGCAATATCAATTCGCAATTACTTCGAGGATTAAAAAAGATAAAAGAATATGTGTTTCTAGATATGGTTGCCAGGTTCTTATTTCCGGCCATACTCGTTTTTGTATTTCAGCAACTAGGCATGGAAATTAATTTAATTTTCACCTATTTTCTTGGGATGCTGCTTGTTACTTTTTTAAGTTTTTTCTTATTGATCTATGAGTTTAGAAAATTAGATATACGCCCAACCCGAGATGAAACTTACTGGAACAATTATTTGAAATTAACGAATTTAGCCTACCCTTTACTATTTAGCTCGACATTGATATTCTTAAAAGGATGGATTGATACCATTATGTTAGGTCATTACCGGACCGAAGCTGAAGTTGGGATTTACAATATCTTTTTAAAGGTTACAATCATTGCTACCATACCAATAACCTCACTAAATTCTATAGGAATGCCAAAATTTGGTGAATTGTTTGCAAAAAATGACTTAGTAGGATTGCAAAAAACGCTAAGGTTTTCAGCAAGTATCATTTTTTTATCGACCTTTACTTTAGCCTTAGGATTGCTTTTGTTTCATTCCATCCTACTAGGATTTTTTGGAAAGGATTTTTCAGGCGATAAAACTGCATTTTATATTTTACTTATTACCCAGGTTGTAAGCGCATTTGGTGGTTCTTCCGGATATATTCTTCAAATGACCGGCCATCAAAATTCCTACAAAAATGCAGTGATTGGCACCTTAGTAATAACCATTCTAAGCAATTACTATTTTATCCCTTTGTATGGAATTGTTGGTGCAGCTATTTCAACCTTATTAACTACGATTTTTTACAATTTCTTCCTTGTTCAATCCATTCGGAAACACCTAAAGGTTGATTCAACTTTTTTTAGTTTTATTCAATCTCAGTTCAAACGATGAGAACCTTTAAAAACATATTAAGATTCCTATTCTTTATGTTTCCGGTAATCAACGTACTGGCAGATGTTACTATTGGATATTTTGGAGAACATGCTTCATTCCACTCCGGACATATCAGGGCCATCATAATTTTAACAGTGATGGGGTTTGTAGTTCCGGGTTTAAACTTCAAAATTCGTCCCTCACTAGTCATATCCTTATTTCTTACCTATTGCTTTATTTTACTCTTTGGATCCTCTAATTTTTCTTATTCTTTCCAGGAATTCCTTAAGTTTTTCATTGCTTTGATGATGTATCCTTTGGCCTTTAAATATGTG
This sequence comes from Bacteroidia bacterium, assembly GCA_019695265.1. Taxonomy (NCBI): domain Bacteria; kingdom Pseudomonadati; phylum Bacteroidota; class Bacteroidia; species Bacteroidia bacterium. The sequence continues at coordinate 19,083 of JAIBAJ010000018.1, forward strand.
AAAACCAAGGAAGATTTGGGCTTGCTTCACCGAAGTTATTTGGTAGCCTGTGTTTTGGTTGTACTTCAGTTTGTATTTGCACAAGTATTTAAAGTTGGGGATAGAGCGTATGATGTAGGTATCTACTTAGGTGGTAGCGAAGTTCAAATCACTTATATTTTGGCATATATAGGCATTATTTTTCCATCGATATTGTTATTCAATCCAAAACTCAAAACTTGGATATTGAACTCCATTATATTATCCAATTTGGCTTTTGTTGTTATAACATTTAGACGTTCTTCGATTGTAGCTGCTGTTGTGGGATTCCTTGTTTTGTTCTTCTTGGGTTCAAGTAGAAGGATTTTAGGAAGATTCTTTTTTTTGGTTAGTCTGGGTTTGGTTATTGTAGGATTTACCTATAAAGAAGAAATTTCCCTTTTATTAGAATCCAGATTGAGGATTGAGGATGAAATGCAAAGAGACCACAATCGTTTTGGAGAATTTGACCATGTAAAAAAACCATTTGTTGATGGTAATTTGAAAGAGATACTTTTTGGAAAGGAGGTTTTCAATTCGATCAATTTAGAGATCTTTCGGAATACAGAAACAAAGATTAGGCCGCTTCACGTTGACTACAATAACATGCTATTTGGTATGGGTGTTGTGGGTTTATCCTTTTATTTCCTGATGTTTTATCAAATGGTTAAAACCTTTCTTATTGTTCTTACCGGAGTTAAGGATGAAAAAATGCGGAATGAGTTAAAAGCTGTTTTCTTTGCCGTTTTGATGAGCAATTTTGTTTTTTCTACATCCGGTCAAATCTGGGAATTAACATCCCTTTCATTCGTTTTTGTATATCTCGGATCCCTTACGTCTATCAGTTATCATTTTCCGGAAACCTTAGTAATTGAAGAAAAATGAAAATGTTAATTCTTTCCCCAAGACTTGATGTAACCGGAGGAGTGAGCAACTTTACCAAGGTTTTAACTTCCTATTTGAGTTTTGAACATCAATTAGTCTTTAGGGGAAGTCCAAAAAGGAAATTTTTAGGACCACTTGGAGAAGGGGCTAGGTTTATTTGGGATTACTTCAACTTCTTTTGGCAATTGTTGTTTTGGAATCCGCAAGTTGTATTTCTAAACATTTCATTTTCAAAACAATCTATTCAAAGGGATTTCATTTATTTGTTTTTATCCAAACTGTTTGGAAAGAAGGTGGTGATTTTTTGGCATGGATGGAATGAATCATTCGAGAACCATGTAAACAATAATCCTAACCACTTTTTCAGGAAATGGTACCGAAAAGCGGATTTGGCATTTTGTCTTTCTGAACGTTTTAGAAAGATAATGCAAGAATGGGGTTTTACCTATCCCATTCACCGAACGTTTACAATGATTTCGGATGAAGAATTAAAAAATGCAGCACTGGTACAAGTGGATGGTATTTCTTCCGCTACTGCATTTCGATTGCTTTGGATTGGAAGAATGGAGAAAAACAAAGGATTATTCGAAGCGATTGCAATTACGGATCAGTTAAGAGAATGGGGTATTGATGCTTCCCTTACTATTTGTGGAGATGGGCAACTTAGACCTGAATTAGAGAAGTTCTTAAACGAAAAAAAATCAGACTATATCCAAGACCGGGGATTAGTATTTGGAATAGAAAAAGTTAAGGCATTTAAAGAATCGGACGCATTGCTATTTTCCAGTTTCTCGCCGGAAGGTATGCCCACTGTAATTATAGAAGCTATGTCACATGGCCTTATCATTTTTTCAGGACCTGTTGGAGGAGTACCGGATTTCTTTAAAAACGAAATGGGTAGGTTGTTTACCGAAAATTCTACCTTTTCCATGGCCAATACCGTTAAGGAGTTTCTTGAAAAGGAAGAAATAGAAAAAACAAAACAGTATAACAGAATCTTTTCTATGAACAACCTATATGCTTCGAAGCGGGTTGAATTTATAGAGAAGGAAATTAGCAAGCTATGTTAAAAGGGAGAATTGAATTGTTGGAAAAATACATGGTTAGAAACCAGTTCAAAGGACATGACCCTTATGATGGCTTAATGTCTCCATTATTTAAGCTGCCTTTCTTGCGTTCCAACCACACCCTTCGGTTTTTGTCCCAACAATTAATAAAGCGATCACCATTCAACCTGAGGCCATTTTTATTAATTCCGCCCGGAGAGAATCCGGTTACGCTAGGCTTAAGTATTCAGGCCTATACCATGCTGATTGATGCAGATGCTGCCAGGAAGAACTATTATGAGACCCAAGTTGAATATTTACTTGGTAGGCTTGAATTTCATTCGGATAAAACCTATCATGGGGATTGTTGGGGATATGATTTTGATTGGGCTGCCAGACACACCTCCATTCCTGCATACAAACCAACAGTTGTAGCAACCGGAATCATAGTAAATGCGCTTTTTTTATATTATCAACATAACCCTAACCCAAGGGTAAAAAAGTTAATACTTTCATCGGCCGATTTCGTTTTAAAAGACCTTTATAGAACAATTGACTCAGAAAATGACATTTGCCTTTCTTACTCTCCTTTTGATAAACAGATTGTTTTCAATGCAAGTTTAAAAGGTAGTCGATTGTTGGCCCAATGTTATTATTTAACTAAAGATTTGAAATACCTCGAAATCGCCAAAAGAACCATGTCTTTTGTTATGAAAAATCAAAGGGAGGATGGTGCTTGGGTTTATTCCAAATCGAAAGAAGGCGGCTGGGTTGACAATTATCACACCGGATATGTTTTAGATTGTGCTAAGGAATATAGCCAATTAACCGGTGATATAGGTTTCAACCAACAAATCCAAACCGGATTTGAATATTATCTGCGTCATTTCTTTTTAGATTCCGGAATGCCCAAATTTTACGACAAAGAGACCTATCCCATAGATTGCACCTCAGCAGCACAAAGCATCCTTACCTTAGTTAAGTTTAACAAAATTGAACTAGCAGACAAAGTAGCCAACTGGATGATGAAAGAAATGCAAGATCAGGAAGGTTACTTTTATTTTAGAAAATTCAAACATCACACTGAACGTCAATCATTTATGCGATGGAGCAATGCTTGGATGTTTGCAGCCTTATCAACCCTTTTGAAAACTCATGAAAACTAGTAAGACAAAGAAGCACGATACCATCTTGTTTTCAATTATTTTTGAAGCCTACAAGTCCGATAGAACCTAATGAAGAAATGAATTCCAGCATGAACTTTTTAATTTATTTAGGACATCCGGCACATTATCATCTTTTCAAGAATTCCCTTAAAGGATTAATTAACGAAGGTCATCAAGTTAAAATCTTAATTAAAAAAAAGGATGTATTAGAAACCTTATTGAAGGCAGATAATTGGGAATATGTGAACATTATGAAAGGAGAGCGAGGAGATAAAAAATGGCAAATTGCTCTTAGTCTGCTCAAAAGAGATTGGGAAATGTGGAGGATTGTTCGCTCATTTAAACCGGATGTAATGGCTGGCACATCTGCAGAAATTACGCATATAGGTAAGCTTCTTGGAATTCCTTCCATAGTGGTGAATGAAGATGATGCAGAAGTAGTTCCTTTATTTGCCCAATTAGCCTACCCCTTCGCAACTAAAATATTGGCGCCTAATTGCTGTAAAGTTGGGAAATGGGAATACAAAAAAATCGGATATGAAAGCTACCACGAACTAGCCTACTTGCATCCGAATAATTTCACTCCCGATCCATCCTATAAAGAAAAATACAATTTAGGCGATAGCTATTTCATAATTAGACTTGCCAAATTAAATGCACACCATGATGCAGGAAGAAAGGGGATAACTACTCAAATTGCACGAGACATTATTGACCGATTAACTCCTCATGGCAAGGTTTGGATTACTTCAGAAAGGGCATTAGAACCGGAGTTTGAACCTTACCGCATTGCTGTTCCACCTTCTGAAATTCACCATGTGATGGCTTTTGCCAATATTTACATAGGTGATAGCCAAACCATGGCAGCAGAAGCTGCTGTAATGGGAGTTCCTGCAATTAGATTTAACGATTTTGTTGGTGAAATTGGATATTTAAACGAATTAGAAAACAAATACCAACTTGGTTTTGGAATTAGAGCTAATGATTCTCAGAAAATGCTGCAAACATTAGAAAAGCTTTTGCAATCGGATTATAAGTCTGAATGGAAGAATAAGAGGCAGCGGATGCTAAATGAAAAAATTGACCTCTCTCAATTTCTAACGAATGTCCTAGTTGAAACCGCTCACAAGAAATAATTAAACATGAAAAAAATAATTTCAGTAGTAGGTGCTAGACCTAATTTTATGAAGGTTGCACCGATACACAAAGCCTTTCAAGCATATACCGATAAAGTCCAACATCTGATTTGTCATACAGGTCAACACTTTGATGCTAAAATGTCTGAGGTGTTTTTCGAACAACTCGAAATGCCAAAACCTCATTTTTTCCTTGGCATTGGAGGGGGATCACATGCAGAGCAAACTGCCAAAATCATGATTGAATTTGAAAAAATAGTTCTTTCAGAGAAACCGGATTTGGTCATTGTAGTTGGAGATGTAAATTCTACCATGGCATGTACGGTGGTAACTTCTAAATTAGGAGTAAAAACAGCCCATGTGGAAGCTGGATTGAGAAGTTTTGATCGTGAAATGCCGGAGGAAATCAATAGGTTGGTTACCGATGTTTTAGCCGATTACCTCTTCACTACCGAAGAAAAAGCTCACCAAAACTTACTTAGAGAAGGAATTTCAGAAGATAAAATTTTCTTTTGTGGCAATGTAATGATTGATAGTTTGGTTCATTTCTTACCCAAAATTGAGAAATCAAGCATTTTGACTCAATTGGGTTTGGAACCGGGTAAATTTATCCTTTGCACCTTCCATCGCCCCAGCAATGTTGACAGTCAAGAAAGTCTAACCCAATTAGTTGGTTTGTTAAACTCCCTTGGGTCTGAAAGAAAGGTTGTATTTCCTATTCACCCTAGAACTAGCAACAATTTAAAGAAATTTGGTTTAGATTCTAATTTAAGTGCTAACCTGATCTTAACCGAACCGATTGGCTACCTTGATTTTCTGCATCTTACCAAACATGCGGAATTAATTGTAACCGATAGCGGTGGAGTTCAGGAAGAAAGCACCTGGTTAGGTGTTCAATGCATAACAGTAAGAGATAATACAGAAAGGCCGATAACGGTGGATGTTGGCACCAACCAACTCATTGGTACTGACCTTACTAAAGTATTAGATGCTTCGTTGAAAATTCTTCAAGGTTATAAAAAGCAAGGAGGGATTCCATATCTTTGGGATGGAAAAGCCGCAGAACGAATTACGGAAATCGTGGTTAACCAACTTCTTCGATGAAAAAACTTTATACCCTACTATTTTGTTTCTTGTTTTTAGGAGCAAATTCTCAAATCACCTTTGAGCATGTTTCTAAATCATCTATTTATGATTTTATAGATGAAATGGCAGGAATTAAACTCATTGAAGTCAATTCCGCAGTAAAACCATACAGCAGAAAATTTATTGCTGAAAAACTTCAGGAAATACAAACGAAACAGGACAAACTCAATAAAAGGCAAAAAAAGGAGTTATCGTTTTTTTTACGTGATTACAGAAAAGAACTTGGACTGAATAATCAAATTGATTGGTTGGGCAAAAAAGTATTTGGAAAGAATAGGATACCATTTAAATCCAGAGAGAAAAGGGTGGATCTGTTTTATTACAAAGACTCCCTATTTAATTTTACCCTAAATCCAATAGTAGGTATGAAAGTTTGGTATAACCAAAATGGACTAACTTACCACCGGTGGAATGGAGGAGAATTATTTGGTTACCTAGGTAAAAGTTTAGGAATCTATGTGAATTTACGTGATAACTATACCACTTCCGACATTTATGGATCGAATTATCTAGTTCAGGAAATGGGAGGAAGATTTAAAGGTGCTACTGCAGGATTTACCAATACCAAGGCTAAAGAGTTTAGCGAATTAAGAGGAGGATTGGTTTATTCCTGGAAATGGGGTTACCTTGGAATATTAAAAGAACACAATGTGTGGGGAAATGGATACAATGGCTCGAATATCCTGAGCTCCAGGAGCCCTTCCTATGCGCAAATCAAGCTCAATCTTAAACCTACAAAATGGTTAGAAATGCAGTATTTTCATGGTTGGCTTTCTTCCATGGTGGTAGATAGCAATAGAACCCAAAACTATGGTACAGGTCCAAGCGAAGTTTATGTGCCTAAATTTTTGGCCATGAATATGTTTACCATTAAACCAATAAAGAACTTGTATCTTAATATTGGTAATTCCATTGTATATTCCAACAACATCAATGCAGGGTATATGATCCCATTCATTTTTTTCAAATCCTTGGATCATACTTACTCGTCACTAGGGAATTCGGCTATGTTTTTTGACTTAAGTATCAGAAATCTCAAAAAATGCCATTTTTATTTTTCAGCTTTTATTGATGAGTTATCGATTGGCAGGATGTTTAATAAGCAGTTACAATCTAACTTTTGGAGTTTGAAGGGTGGTGTTCAAGTAATTAATTTAATTCCCAATACCACATTAACGGCCGAATACACCAGGACAAATCCTATCACTTACAAACATTACAACCCTGAAACCACCTTTGAATCTACCAACTATAATTTAGGATATTACTTACGAGACAATTCACAAAACCTCTATTTGAAGGTCGCCTATAAGCCTTTACCGAGGCTTCAAATTGCAGCATTTTACGACTATGCTTCCAAAGGCCCTGACTATGCAGACGATCGCACTCAAATTAACCCAACTACGGGAAGAACTTACGTATTGGGATTGCCATTTCAGGAATCGCTTATATGGGAAAGCACTACTATTGGAGGTAGCATAAATTATGAGGTATTGAATGATATTCATATCCGCTTAGGAGCCAACTATTCCAATGTTTGGGATCCAACAGGGAAGTACACTCCAAAAGTCTTTTCAGGTAAACAAATAACGACTACCGCAACAGTTTCTTGGGGATTTTAAAAGCGAATTATAACGATTCAGTATAATCCAGGTCTTTACCGAAGGTTTCAGAAATGGTCAGTGTTCCAAGCACGGCCAAACTCATACTGATAACCCCTAATACAGCTGCTGCTGCAAGCAAACCCCACCCTGGAACCAATGCATTAAAACCTGAAGTGAGCAATACAGCGGAACCTCTAACAAAATTAGGAACCGTGGTTGCCACAGTGGCTCGAATATTAGTACCAAATTGTTCTGCTGCAACCGTGGCAAATAAAGCCCAGTATCCGGTTGAAGTTCCAAGTAAAAAACACATAAAATAAAATGTGTTGAGGCTCATACCCGGAACAGCCAGGTAATAAGCAATACAAGCTGAACTAAAAAATACAAATCCCAAAATTACATTACGCCTTGATTTAAGCAGTTGACTAAGGATTCCGCTCAAGAAATCGCCTGCACTCAAACCTAAATAGGCATACATAACAGCTTTGGGGGCTTCGACTATACCATCAACTTGCATTGCTTTGGATAGTTCAGGAGAAAAGATAATTAGGATGCCTATTATGTACCAAATTGGAACACCAATTAATACACAAGCTAAGTATTTAATGGTTCGCTTTGAATCATAAAATATTTTATGAAATGCCCCACGCTCTATACCACTTTGTTTCACCTGTGAAAACATTCCCGACTCAAATGTTCCAACTCTTAATACTAATAAGGCTAATCCTAAACCTCCTCCGATATAGTAAGAGGTACGCCAATTAAACTTGTCGCCTATGATGGATGCTAATACTGCACCCAAAGCGCCAAACGTAACAATTACCATGGTTCCCCAGCCACGTTTATCCTTGTGCATAGATTCAGAAACCAAGGTTATTCCAGCACCCAACTCCCCTGCCAATCCAATACCTGCAATAAATCGTAAAGCCGCATACTGGTCAATTGTTTGAACAAATCCATTCAAAATATTGGCCGTAGAATATAAAAAAATAGACCCGAACAATACAGAAACCCGCCCTTTAATATCCCCAAAAACTCCAAAAATGAGCCCACCTAATAACATACCTGCCATTTGCCAATTAAACAATACACTTCCAACAACCCTTAATTCATTTTCAGCAATTCCTAATTCTAACAGGCTAGGCTTTCTAACAATACCAAATAAGGTAAGGTCATAGATATCTACAAAATATCCAAGGGCTGCAATTACAACCAATAAGGTCTGCTTTCGGGTAATACTCATAAAAAAAAGTGGCGAAAGGTAATCAGGAAAATTACGTTTCGCCACAAGAAGATGGGGAGGATTTTTTTAGATTTATTTCCTCAGTTTATTTTTCCTATTCCAAAAGTTGGCATTAAGACCAAGTCCAAAAGAAACAGAAAGCTCATTAAGACTATAAGGTTTTAACCCTCCCAAATGCCGTCCCATGGCATACCGGCCATTAACAAACAAATGGAAGAATTTAACTGCGTAAACATTAAAACCAAAATCAATACTTGCCATGGGATCAAATGAAATACGGGTATCTTTTCTTGGCGGCTCATAAATAAAACCCCAGGTTCTAATTGATTCGTCATAGTAATTATCGTTGGTTTGGCAAATGGCAAAACCGGGTTGGAATCCTATAAAGGGGTCAAACATCTTGTCTTTAAGTAAATGAAACCGAAATCCGGTAAAATTCTTATGATTCATTTTAAGAATTGTCCCAATACCTCCAACGCTTAAGATACTATCCTCCGTACTTTTTGACATGTTGGTATTTAAAAAATAATAGGATGTACTGATAATAGAAATCCTTGGAGAAATATAATACTCCAAATCTCCACTCACATAAAAATTGACAAGATCTTGCTTGAGCATAAAACCCGGAGCAAAACTTAATCCTGCTCGAATAATATGGTGATACTTATATGGTTTATACCCTTCCTCCTCCTCCACTTTTTTGCCGGGAGAATTGCTGCCTTTTGCTTTGTCTGCTGATTTTCTTTCTTTGGACATTTTTTCAATTTTGTCCATAGAAAAAGTAAAAACCTGCCCATCGGTAGTAGTAACCGATACGGACTTTCCAGGTTCTTGGGCAGTGATAGTTCCTCTAATAACACTGCCATTTTTCAAATAGATTATATCTTCCCAATTGTCCTGAGCGCTTGCGAAAAGACATGAAAAAGTGGTGATCAATACTAAAAGAATACGTTTCATTTCTTAGTTATTAAATGGTTACTTCCATAAATCAAACAACTTCACATTTAGGCTTAAGGTCACCAATAAGTGTCCTTCAAAATCAATTTTATTCGTTTTCTCAATAACCAAGGTTTTGCTAAACCTTTCACCTTCAATACGACTATGCATTCTTCCTCCCAAGTGGTTCATATATTGGCATGTGAGTGTTAAATCAAAATTGTTTGACAAATTATAGGAAGATCCTAATCCCATTTGAACAGCCATACTGTACTTGCGCTGTTCGTTGGATGGATTATTATTCTCATAAACCCTTGCACCATCAAAACAATGGCCGGCTATGATATAGGGTGTAAATTTGCCTTTGACCTTTTCTGCATTAAATGGATAAATCATGACACTCCATCCGATGTGCATGTCTTTTCTGGTACCAATATCCCCAACATTAACTGTGAAGAAATCGGCATACCATTCCGTATTAATTCGCTTAACCACTCGTAAACGAAATTGTCCCCCAACACCCATTCCAGCACCACCGGCATCATTAAAAAAACTACCGGTTGAGCGCATTCCCAACTCAAAATCACCACCTCCGTATAGTGGCTTTTGCTTTTCTTTTTCCTCCTTGGATTGACCAAAGCTTGAAAAAACGGAAAGTCCCATGAGGAACAAAAGAATAACCTTTTTCATGTTGTTTAATGTTTAACGATAAGGAAGGAAGATTTAGTATTGGTATTAATTCAACTATTTGGTTAACAGCAACTTGCTGAGTAAATCGGACTCAAAATTAAGTTTGGGCGTTTCTTCCATTACTGAAATTACTTGTCCATTTTCAAGTTCCCAAAAAACGGTAGGTAGCAGTTTTGCACCATAGGCCTTCAGCCAATCGGCAGGTTGATTCTTTTCCCGGTTTACACCAATTAATTCGCACTTGTTTTGTAAACCCAGTTCTGTGAGTACCTTCCAAATTCCGGGCAGTTGCTCCTGACTATCACTACACCAGGTTCCAATGAATAAATATACCTTTTTTACTCCAGTCAAATAAGGCTTTAATTCGGCTAATTTGTTTGCCTGAACAGAGTATTGGTCATAGTTTCTAGAAAAACCTTCCCAGCCGGCAACTGCACCAAGTTCATTTATCGATAATCGACCAATCAGGACAGAATCTTGAGCTTTGCCAACCATTGAACCTAGTACCATTCCAAAGAGTATTAATAATCGCATTTTAAGAATTCAAAGGTGCATCTTTTTAATTAAGTTGCAGCATAAATTATTAAGGATTTGCACCAAAAAATTAAATCTCAAGGCCTGAAAAATACATGATAAATTGCCTTGGTAGATTAATTTCAATGGTTCAAACATTAGTCTCTCATTTTACCTTTCTTCTAAAAATTTGCAAATCACCAATTCTGGTTAACTGCCAATCAAACAACACTACCTTCGGTAAAAGCCGATATTAAATTTATAGTATGCCTAAACAGCTAATGCAAAGGCACTTCCCACTGTAATTTCCAAAATTGCCTTGATTTATATCCAAATAACACTTGGTTTAAAAAAGGATTGAGCCAATGCTTTTTTGAACTTTCTAAAAAAACAGCTTGCAATGAACCAGATTATTTTCAAATGGCACTTCGATTGAAACACTGGTTCATTAATTTAACCTGTAATTTAATTTCAGCAGATGTTTAAAAAGGTTTAACCAGGAATGGAAAAAAAGAAGGAATTATAAAGGGATTAAAAATTTGGATTTTAACCCTTTAAACTAAGATCACCCCATCTCATTTTCAGGATTAAACCAACTAAATCCGACCATTCAACTATGGAAGTCACTTTCTGTTTTATCCTAGAATTGTCATAAGACATTTTAAACTACGTATCGAGACAAGTGTTAGGATGGTATACAAGTAGTCTTAGTTGGGAAAAAAACCTAACTAACACTAGCTCGGGGTTAACCCGAATCTTCCCAAATCCCACCTCACTTGTCAATTGTTCACTTCGTTTCAAATGACAATTTCAGGTTTAATTGGGGTATGAAATAATATTTGGAAAATGATTAGCTAATTCGTATTAAATTTGCGCCCTTTTGAAAAAAAAGGACTACCAAACAACAACATTGCAAGGAAAAGCCTATATAACCAGATTAGCCAAGTTTTTGCCCAACGAACCCATTGAAAATGAAGAGATGGAGCAATACTTAGGCATGGTCGGAAACGAACCATCCAAAGCCCGAAGAATAGTTCTTCGAAGCAATGGAATAACCAAACGATATTACGTATTGGACCGCAACGGTCAGTTAAGCCACAACAATGCCCAACTCGCTGCAAAAGCCATTGAAAACCTTTATGGAAATGGATTTTCAGTTGAAAATTTGGAAATGATTGCTTGTGGAACTTCGCTAACTGATCATATTTTACCTTCTCTGGCCTCTGCTGTACATGGAGAAATTAAAGGTAGACCCATGGAAATTTTTGCCCAAGCCGGGGCTTGTTGTTCAGGAATGCATGCTTTAAAATTTGGCTACCTTTCTGTTATAAGCGGCAACACACAAAATGCCGTTTCTACCGGTTCGGAAATGATCTCGCCCATGTTTCTTTCCAAAAATTATGAGCCTGAATACGAGAAATTAAAAGAATTGGAAGAGCGCCCAATTATAGCTTTTGAAAAGGAATTTTTACGTTGGATGTTAAGCGACGGTGCTGGTGCTGCCTTGATTGAAAACAAACCCAATTCAGAAGGACTTTCTTTGGAAATCAATTGGATTGAAACCGTTTCATTTGCTCATGAATTGGAAACTTGTATGTATGCCGCAGCAAGTAAAAGAAATCAAGATGGAAGTTTGAAAGGTTGGAAAGAGTTTGGCCCTCACGACTTAATTGAACAAGGCGTTATGGCTATAAAGCAGGATGTTCGGTTATTGGAAAAAAACATTGCCCAAACCGGAGCCAAGGAACTTTCGAAAATAATGGCTAAACGGGGCTTGAAAGCTGAAGAAATTGATTATTTGCTACCCCATATTTCTTCTGAATTTTTTAGAAAAAAAGTGGCTGATGCCCTAGATGAAAATGGAATTGGTGTCCCTCAGGAAAAATGGTTTACCAATTTAACCAAAGTTGGAAATGTTGGGGCTGCCTCCATTTACCTTATGTTGGAAGAATTGTTTTATTCAGGACAATTACAAAAAGGACAGAAAGTTCTTTGCTTAGTTCCTGAAAGTGCCCGTTTTTCCTATGCATTTGCTTTATTAACTGTTTGTTAAATGAAACCCCTGCTGGAGGGAAAAGCCCTATTCGATCTACTTCCTCAAAAACCACCCATGACCATGGTTCATCGGCTTTTGGAGGCAAATGATCTATTGGCTGTTTCTGAATTTACAGTTTTAACCGAAAACCCCTTTTTAGAAAACAATAGTTTGGCTTTACCCGGTTTAATCGAAAACATTGCCCAAACTGTGGCTGCTCGCTCCGGTTACCTCTTTTCAAAGGAAGTCAGGGATAATCAGGATTTTAGCAACCCTCCAATCGGCTTTATCGGGGCCATTACCAAATTATATTTCCACCAGGCTCCACCCCTTGGGTCCACCATTCGAACTACCATCAAAATAGAAGCCGAGTTGTCGGAGGTGAGCCTTATTGCCGGAGAATCGTATCTGAATGACCAATTGTTGGCATCTTGTTCCATGAAGGTTTTTCTTCGTAAGTAATTTCTTTTCTTCTCTTGGTTCAAACCCTTATTTTTGTCAAACACTTTTAATTAAATCATGGAAAATTCTGAAAACTTTTCGCCATTAAAAAATGCGATGAATTTTGGAGCTATGCTCGGATTATCAAGCATTCTAATTAGCTTCTTAACCCAAGTTTTGAAGATTCGTGAAAGCATGATTCCTTCTATTTTGACTTATGCTTTGGTTGTACTTTTTATTGTTTTAGGTGCCAATTTCTTTAAAAAGAATAACAATGGTTTTATGTCCTATGGCGAAGGAATTAAACAAGGGGTATTAACCTCCCTGTTTGCCTCCATTCTAACAGCCTTCTTTATTTATACATTCTTTCGATTTATTTCACCCGAAAGTTTGCAAGAATTGAGAGATTTGGCCGAAATTCAAGCCGAAGAACAAACCAAATCTGAAAAGGAATTTGAAATGGCCATGAAAATTCAAAATTGGATTATTAGTCCGGGTCCAATTGCGGTTTTAACCATTCTTACCAATACTTTTTTTGGTTTATTTGCCTCGTTAATCACCTCCGCCTTTCAAAAAAAGGAGGACAATTCCTTTGAAAGCAATTTTAAATAAATCTTAAAGTTGTATTTGGCTTTCAGATAATAAACACCTTTGCAACATGGATATTAGTGTCATCGTTCCATTATTAAATGAAGAACAATCCTTGGCTGAACTTGCTTCCTGGATTGAAAGGGTGATGCTTGCCAACCAATTCAGCTACGAAATACTTTTCATTGACGATGGAAGCACCGACCAAAGTTGGAAAGTAATTAAAGAATTAAGCGCACAAAAACCGGAAATCAGAGGAATTAAATTCCGCAGAAATTATGGAAAATCGGCGGCTTTAAACACCGGATTTCATGCCTGCAAGGGCCGTATTGTTATTACCATGGATGCCGATTTGCAAGACAGTCCGGATGAAATTCCAGAGTTGTACCAAATGGTTACCCAAGGAAAATTTGATTTGGTATCGGGATGGAAGAAGAAACGGTACGACAATGCATTCACCAAAAATCTGCCTTCTAAACTATACAATGGAGTAAACAGATGGATTTCCGGAATTGAGTTACACGATATGAATTGCGGATTGAAAGCCTACCGCTCCGAAGTGGTTAAATCCATTGAAGTTTATGGCGAAATGCATCGCTACATTCCGGTAATTGCCAAATGGGCCGGGTTTAAAAAAATTGGCGAGAAACCGGTTCAACACCAGGAACGAAAATATGGCAATTCCAAGTTTGGCCTCGAACGGTTTGTCAATGGTTTCCTTGATTTACTTACCATAACTTTTGTCTCCCGTTTCGGCAAAAAACCCATGCATTTCTTCGGAACCTTGGGACTGTTATTCTTCTTTATTGGACTTAGCATTGCCAGTTACCTCACCTTTGCCAAATTCGTTTTTCATTCCTATAAAATGACGGAAAGACCATTGTTTTATTTTGGAATTTTGGCCATGATTATTGGAACACAGCTATTTACCACCGGATTTTTAGCAGAATTGGTTTCCAGAAACGCCCCGGATAAAAACCATTACCTCATCGAAGAGGAATTTTAATTATTCGACCCGAATCCCATTACGGTTAGCCTCACAGGTATTGCAATACGTTTTACCGTCGCAACCAATTACACCCGGGCAATCCTGCGTGCAAGCCGCATTTTGATATTGGTTGTAAAGAGCCTGATCGAAACAATCATTCTTTTTGCACGAAGCCAAGGAAAACAGAAGCAGAGCGCCTATTGCCCAAACCGTTGATTTTGATAGCTTTTTCATACTTCAAATATAGCTATTTTCCATTTTTCCTAATCAATTCTATTAATTATTTGGCGGGCCCCCTTCGCCCAAGAAGGAAAGTGCAAGAACAGTCGAATGGCAATGGGCGTTCGGGTCACGCTATCGGCTGTAGTCCAAGCCAACTCCGCTAAACGCTGCGTTGGCTTGGAGCTACTTGCCTCTATCGTTGCCCGACCTAAGCCCAACCTTTCCCATTTGATACCATCTGAAGTGTCGTACTTAGAATTTTATACCCATTTTATATAACTTCAGAACAGCAGATATTTCCCGAACAAAGAACAAATTTCGGGGTTTGCACCTCGGGCAACGATAGAGGCAAGTAACCCACAGGCCCACGCGGCGCTAGCCAAGTGGGCCGAGGATTACAGCCGATAGCGTGACCTGAGCCCATGGCTAAATTAATTTCAGTTGCCAACAGGTTGGAGGGCGAAGGGGCCCGCCAAAACCTACTAAAAAAACACCATCAGAAAAAAACAAAAACCTTACCGAACCGGCATTTTAAGCTGTTCAGAAATTTTTAGGCTAGTATCGAGAAAAATCACTTTTGGATTTCCATTTCGTTCGATGTGGTACATGGCATCGGACAAAAGCTCGATAAGACGTTGAACATTGCCACCGTGAATTCTATCCGGGAAACGCTGCATAAAGGTGTTCTGGCGTTCTGTTTCAGACAAGGCCACGAGTGAATTGATGCGAAAATTAAGCAAGAGGCATTTTCGAACCGCCTCGATTGAATATTGGAGAAAGTTCTTTTGGTTTTCACGACCCGATTTAGCTGTTCCATCAATCCAATCGAGTAATTCCGGAATATTAGGAACATAACTTAGACGCATCCAGTTGATAAAATTATCGAAATGAGGATCGACTTCCTTATCCTTAACTGCATGAATAGCTTTTGCCATGTTACCTTCTGACAAAATGGAGGCATCTGCGGCTGATTGAGGATTGATGCCAAAATTTTCGATTAGGAAAGTTTCTATTTCGGCGGTAGAAGGGGCCATAATTTTCACCAACTGCACACGGGAAAGGATGGTTGGCAAAATGGAATCGAGTGCTTCTGAAACCAGGATAAAAACAACTCCGGGAGGTGGTTCTTCCAGAATTTTAAGCAAACGGTTGGAGCTGGAAGCATTCATTTTTTCAGGCAGCCAGATAATTACCACCCTGTTTCCGCCTTCATAGGCTTTTAGTGAAAGTTTGCGGATTATTTCAGAACTTTCTTCTGCCCTGATTTCCAATTGTCTATTTTCCAATTCCAAGGTTTCCATCCAGTCGTAAAGTCGAATGTAGGGATTGGATTGGAGCAATGTTCTCCAGTGGAGGAGGTAGTCGTTGCTGGTTGCCTTTTTGATATCTTCCGAATTGACCACCGGGAAAGCCCAATGCAAATCCGGGTGTCCGAGTTTACTCACCTTTATGCAGGCCGGACATTCTCCGCAGCTATCCGTATCGGATCGGTTTGAGCAAAACAGGTATTGAGCGAAAGCCCAGGCCATAGCCAAATTTCCGGAACCTTCGGCGCCTGCAAACATGAGGGCATGACTTATTCGGCCTTGTTGGGCATTGTGAATAAGCTTGGCTTTGGTTTCATCCCTTCCGGGTATTTGGGAAAATTGCACGATGCAAAGGTAGGCAAGGATTAAAATTCCGACCAACAAACCTAAAAATTTGATGAACAACCTTTGCAATGAAACAAAAACTGAGTAACAAAAAACAATACAACTAATTAATTTACAATGCATTAAACTATATATTTGGCTTAATATGATTTATTTGCTTTGTTATATTTATTTTGAATGTGTTTTTCATAATTATTTGATATTCATCTATACTATTTTAAATTTTGTCTAATTTTTTAATCATTATTTTATATAACATGGTAAAAATAGTCAAACAATCAAATCTTAGAAATCATGAAAACGCTAAACACCCAATTCGAAGGAACAGTAGCCAACTTTGGTGATTCATTAATGTTCAGAGCTAATTACCAATCGGTGGTAGTGCCAACAGAAGACATTTTGTATATTCAGGCATTGGCGGATTATGTTATCATCAAAACAGCTCAGGCAAAGCACATTACTCTAGCCACCATGAAAGACATGGCGAATTTGCTTCAAGGACGCGGATTTATAAGAACTCACCGGAGTTACATTGTGAACATCGATCACATTCAAAAATTCAAAGGCTCAACAGTAGTGTTGGACAATGAGAGTTCGAAAATTGCCATTCCGGTTGGCAGAGCTTTCAAAAAAGAATTCCGTCAAAGCATGGCAGCCTAGTTGTAAAACTTTCTTAATATTTTTTGTTGGTTGAAGTATGTTTAAATATCTTTGTGGATACTTAAATTATCCAATTCAACCAAAATGAAGAAAAAACTACTTGTCTTAGGCACCATGATGATTGCTACATTTAGCAGTCTTCTTGCCCAAACACGCTACTGTGACGAAGTTTTCTCCGGAGTTTCCGTTACTGACAGTGTTGTGTATGCCACCAACAAAATTTATTTTCCATTTCCAACCGGTATTCCACCTCAAGGCGACTTGTATATGGAGTTATACCAACCGGTAGGTGATACGGCTACTGCCAGACCATTGGCCATCGTTTTACACACCGGAAGCTTTTTACCTCAACCTTACAACCAAGGTGTTACCGGAAGCCGCAAAGACAGTAACATTGTTGAAACCTGTAAACGTTTTGCACGCCGTGGTTTCGTTGCAGCCGCTGTTTCTTATCGTTTGGGCTGGAACCCGCTTACTTCTGACCAGGACGTTCGTACCTCTACCTTATTAAAGGCAGTTTACAGAGCGGTTCAGGATGTTCGTTCCAGTGTTCGATATTTCAGAAAAGATGCTGCCACCAGCAATAACTACAAAATTGACCCAAACAAAATTATCATCATGGGTTACGGATCGGGAGGTTATATTGCTCTTGCTTCTGCTACTCTTGATAAATGGGAAGAAGTTACACTTCCAAAATTCCTGGATGCCAATACCGCTACTCCATACGTAGATACTACCATTATGGGTAATTTCTGGGGATTAGGCGGAAATCCGGATTATAACATGGACAACCATGCAGGTTATAGCAGCGATGTAAACCTTATTATCAATGCCGGCGGAGCACTGGGTGATTCTACCTGGCTTGAAGCCGGAGATGTTCCGATGGTTGGTTTCCACGTAGTTGGTGACCCATTTGCACCTTACACAGAAGGAATGGTAATTGTTCCAACTACCGGCGGTAATGTGGTTTATGTAAGTGGTACTTACGATGTTATTTTACGTTGTAACAACCCAACTTATGGTAATAACAATGCCATTTTCTCCAACCCTCCTTTCATCGATCCGTATACAGTAAAAGCTAACACCATGAACAATGGTTTGGAAGGATTGTTTCCATTTAACCTAAACAACCCTGCATCACAAGCTGGTCCATGGGAATGGTGGGATCCTAACAATGCAGTTGCCAAATGGGGACAAACCGTAGTTGACAATGCTTTGGCTACTAACCCTGATATGTCTAAAAACAAAGCAACTGCCTACATCGATACCATTTTTGGCTATTCAATTCCTCGTGTAGTTCGTGTATTTGGCCTTGAAAATTGTCCTGGTACAGTTGGTATTGCTGAAACCAATGCAAAAACTACTACCAAAATTTTCCCAAATCCAACTGCAGAAACAGTTCAAACCAGCACTGCTGCAGGACAAGGTAACATTACTGAAGTATTTATTTACGACAATACCGGTCGCTTAGTTAAACAAGTAAACAACCTTCGCAACCAAGAATACTCTTTAAATGTGAAAGACCTGCCAAAAGGCGTTTACCAAATGAAAGTAAATACCACTATGGGCGAATCAAACCATAAACTGGTTATTGAATAATTAAAGTACTTTTTCATTCCCAATCCCGACTAGGTTATCTTAGTCGGGATTTTTTTTACCAATGGATGCTCGTTTAAAAACCATACTACTCCTATTCCTTTCCAATATCTTTATGACCCTGGCCTGGTATGGCCATTTGCACCGATTGAAAGATAAATCCCTTTGGATAGTTATTCTTATTAGCTGGGGAATTGCTTTTTTTGAATACTGCTTACAAGTGCCGGCCAACCGAATAGGTGCCGGGAAATTCAGTTTGGTAGAACTTAAAACCATTCAGGAAGTACTTTCCCTCATCGTTTTTGCCATCTATACCATTTTAATTGTGCGCGAGGATTTTAAATGGAATTACTTAGTTGGGTTTGTTTTTCTCGTTTTAGCCGTGTTTTTTATCTTCAAAAAATGGGATTAACCCAGATAAAATAAAAATTCTTTATCTAGTAAGAATTTGCAAATCCTAGTGATTCATTGGGATTCAGGCGGATTCCATCCCATCTACCTTCCTACTTAAATCGGGAAAGAAAGTTGAGTAATCCTTTAAAATAACTTTCCTGATCGTCCCACATACTTAAATGACTTCCATTTTCAGTGAGGTAAAAACTGGAGTTAGGAATCAGGGATGCCATTTTACGAATATCATCCTCACGCATAGTATCAAACTTACCAACCGTGAGGTAAGTTGGGACCTTTATTTTACTTAAGTCATTCCAACGGTCCCAGTTACCGAAATTGCCGGTAACTACAAACTCATTATTTCCTTGAATGGTATTGTAAACCGGGGTTGCCATGTGACGAAACATACGATCTACCGGCTCGGGCCAGGGAACCACCCGACAGATATGCGCATTGTATAGTTTTTCGATGAGGATTTTTTGATACTCGGGATTGTTGTAGTCATCGGCCTTTTCATATTTCTGCAGCAAGGCTTCGGTTTCAGGGCCAAATTTGGATCGCAACTCGTTAATATACTTGAGATAAGAAGGGATACTGGCGGTCATATTAGAAATAATCAGGCCTTGCAGGTGTTGTTGGTATTTTAAGGCATACTCGATACCCAACATACCGCCCCAGCTTTGTCCATATAGTACAAATTGATCCAAGTTCAAGGCTTTTCGCACTTGTTCAACCTCTTCAGTAAACCGGTCGATGTGCCAAAGTTTGGTATCGGTAGGTTTATCGGAATATTCGGAGCCTAATTGGTCATAGTAATAAAACTCAATTCCTTGCTGAGGCAGAAAGTCTTCAAAACATTCAAAATATTCGTGTGTACAACCGGGTCCTCCGTGCAGGGTAAGCATTTTCAACTTTCCTTTTCCTATCTTCTTGGTCCAGACACGGTATCCGTTGTCGAGGGTAATCATGCGGACTCCACCGGTTTTAATATCGGCAGAAGGTGATGAAGAAGGCTTTGCAAAGCCAGACAAATAAGGCAAAGTGGAAAATGCAGCTGTACCCAAGGCTGCTTGTTGAAGAAATTGGCGTCGATTGCTCATAGGATTAGTCGAGGTTTAGGATATTTTTTATTAATTCGGGTTCAAAACCTTTGGAAAGCAGGTGGCGAAAAAGCTTAACACGCGCATTAAAATCGTCGGAGTCCAGGGAAGCCAGGTTTTTCTTCTCTGCCGCTTTTTGCAACATGGCCCTGTATTCTTTATCGGGGATTTCCTGCAGGCCGGCACCAATTAGGGTTGAAGGAATACCCAATTGTTTGAGTGCTGCTCTGATTTTTATTTTCCCCCAGCCCAATTGTCTGAACTTTCCAATACAATAGGCAGAAACAAAGCGTTTTTCGTCGATGAACTTTTGCTTTTCCAATTCGGCAATTACCTGAATGCTTTCTTCTTTGGTAGCTTTCCAAAAAGCCAGTTTCTTTTGTACTTCCGACTTACAGCGTTCTTGTTCGGCACAGTATTTAGCCGCTTTTGCCAGCAAGGTTTGGTAAGATTCCATAAAAGCAAAGATGAGAAAGGTTTACGAACTTGCAAACCAAAATTCATACCCGGGAATCCTTCATGAAATTTCACTATAGCCCATTTGGCAGATGGTTAGCAAAACCATTTTCGAAGTGCGCATGTGTGGGGTTGCACCTCGGGCAACGATAGAGGCAAGTAGCCCACAGGACACCGAAGGCGTTAGCCTAGGTGGACGAGGACTACAGCCGATAGCGTGACCTGAACGCCCTTGAAAAAAGGATAAATTTGCACTAGATTTTATGGGCGGAAGGGGCCCGCCAAATCAAAAAACAAGTCCTAAATCAATGATTCAAAAGCTTAAAAATCCCTTTGTTTTTATCGTAAATTTTGAGGAAAATCTTAAACCGTTCATCATACATTCTGGTAAATTCCTTGCGTGGATGGTAGGTGTTTTTCACCTTCACGTTGTTGCCAAACTCGTCGAATTTCATCTTTCCAATCGCTTGTAATGCCAACAAAGCGGCTCCACGGCTGTTGCTCATAATGGGATCATCCATTTGACGGATGGGGCGGTTATACACATCGGCCAAAATTTGACTCCAAACATCGCTTCTGGCTCCACCTCCGATAAAATTTATGGCATCGAACTGCTTACCCACCATTTTTTCAACGTACATCAGCAACCAGCGAGTATTAAGCGCAATGCCTTCATACACCGCACGAACCATTTGCGGACGGCGGTGATTCAGACCTAAATTGTAAAATCCACCCCTCACGTGGTGATCCTCCACAGGAGATCGTTCGCCGTACATCCAGGGTAAAAAGAGAAGTTGGTCGCTTCCCGGTGCCGTACTTGCAACCATTTCGTCGAGGCGCTTGTAAAAATCGGCAGGAGCCGGTTCTTGGCTTAATTCGTCCTGGTTATAAAACAGGTTATTTTTCAAAAAATTCAGGCAGGCACCGCTGGTTTCTTGTTCATTGGCCACCATATAACGGCCTGGAATAGCCGAAGGAATGGTAGTCATGTTGTGAAAGATATCGGTTTTCTTGTGAGGTAGGTGACAAACCAACCAACTGGAAGTTCCAATGTAAATATGTGGTTCATAATCTTTTACGGCACCGGAACCAACTGCTGCCGAGTGCACATCGGGTGTACCGCTAATAATTTTGGTTTCGGGAGATAAGCCCCATTTTGAAGCCAATTCAACAGAAATTGTTCCCAAAATACTATTTGCCGGCACCAAATCGGGCAACTTTTCGCGGTCGAGGTCCAGCATTTTAAGCAAACCTTTGTGATAACTAACCTGGTTGATGTTTCGGTTATCGGTGCACCAATGCAAGGTTATACAATCGAAAGAAGAAGCATAAATGCCTGAAAGCCAGAGGTTTAGATAATCTTTAGGTTCAAGAAATTTATAGGTTTTGGCATATAGTTCAGGAAAAACCCGTTTCATATACAAAATGTGACCAACCGGATCCTTACCGCTTTTGGCCGGTGCACCTCCGGTCAGGTTTACTAATTTCAGAATCTTATCGGCACCGTAACCTTCAATATTGATGGGACCGCTCACCCTTTTCATCACATCATCAGCGCCCCGGCTATCCATCCAGATTATGCTATTCATAAGCGGTTTGCCATCTTTCCCCACAGCTACGGTACCGCTCCACTGACTGGTGCAGTTGATGGCCTGAATGGAAGCAGGAGAAATTCCGGTTTTTTGAATCAGTGCAAAATAGCACTTCTCGATGGCTTCGGTCCAGTCCGACGGACGTTGTTCCGCTCCTCCCCCATCGCTCAACAGCAAAGGAACCTCCTGAAAAACATGGTCGATGCAGTTGGCTTTCTCGTCGAAAAGGGCCACTTTGGGTCCGGAAGTACCTAGGTCGATGGTAAGGATATGAAGTGATGACATGGTTGAAATAAAATCGGCTCGAATTTGGGAAAAATTGCCAAACAAACCCTCAATAATTTAGCAGGAAATCAGAACCGAAAATCCAACCAAAATCCGACAAGAGTGTTCGATATCGGACACAAGCAACAAAACCCCTATCTTTGCCAAGTGAGGCAGAACAAGGCTTTTAGAATTTGGCAAAATCATTGAAACCAATAACATGAACGAACCAAAGAATTCCATTCAAGTGGCAAAAATTTTAATGATCGACGATGACGAGGATGTGTTATTGGCAGCCCGTATCTTGTTAAAAAACTATTTTACCAATGTAGTTACCGAGAAGAATCCGGAGAAACTGATGAATTTATTGAGTCAGGACAAGTTTGATGTGATTTTGCTCGACATGAATTACCGAAGCCGGATTAATTCAGGCAACGAAGGATTGTATTGGTTAAGAAGCATTTTGGAAAAAGACAAAGATGCCATTGTGATATTAATAACAGCCTTTGGCGACATTGAATTGGCAGTTCGGGCAATTAAAGATGGTGCTACCGATTTTGTGCTTAAGCCTTGGCACAATGAAAAACTGGTTGCAACTATTCATTCGGCAATGGAACTTAGTAAAAGCCGAAAGGAAGTCATTGATTTAAAGAAAAAGAACCAAAATTTGGCTGAGCTAAGCGGAAATATTCCGGAATTCATTGGTGTTTCACCGGCAATGAAAAAAATCTTTGCCACCATAGAAAAAGTAGCCCCTACCGATGCCAACGTATTAATTTTGGGCGAAAATGGAACCGGTAAAGAGCTTGTTGCCAAAGCATTACACAGACAAAGCAAGCGAGGGAAAGAGGCCTTTGTTTCGGTTGATTTAGGCTCTTTGAGTGAAACCCTGTTCGAAAGCGAACTGTTTGGTCACGTAAAAGGCTCGTTCACCGATGCCAGAGAAGATAGGGCAGGTCGGTTTGAAGTTGCCAACAAAGGCAGCTTATTTTTGGATGAAATTGGGAATTTAAGCCTTCCCATGCAAGCCAAACTTCTAACGGCTCTTCAAACCAGGCAGGTAACCCGAATCGGCTCCAACAAAAGTGCAGGGATAGATATTCGCCTGATATGTGCTACCAACATGAAATTATACGACATGGTGGACGACAGCCAGTTTCGCCAAGATTTATTGTACCGAATCAATACCGTTGAAATTACCATTCCCCCTTTGCGCGAGCGACCCGAAGACATTGAACCATTGGCCAGGCATTACTTTGGTTTATATACGCGCAAATACTTAAAAACGGAGATGCAGCTAAGCAAAGAAGCTATTCAGAAGCTCAAATTTTATTCCTGGCCGGGTAATGTACGCGAGTTGCAGCATAGTATGGAAAGGGCTGTTATTCTAGCCGAGGGCCAAGTACTTCGGGATGAAGATTTTATGTTGGCTACTCAATCCAAAAAAGCCTTGGAAATGATGCCCATGACCCTAAATTTGGAGGATACTGAAAGGAGACTTATCAAGCAAGCTATCGACAAACATCATGGAAATATCAGTCGTGCGGCCGGAGAACTAGGTTTGACCCGTGCGGCCTTGTATCGTCGAATGGAAAAATTCGGTTTATAGTTTTTTAAGTATGCGGGCCCCCTTCCGCCTACCAGTTGTTTGCCGGAATTGAAGATTTTGCAAGTGGCGTTCGGGTCACGCTTTCGGCTGTAGTCCTCGTCCCCCTAGGCTAGCGCCGTAGGTGTCCTGTGGGCTACTTGCCTCTATCGTTGCCCGAGGATGCAAGCCCAATCTACCTTTCCTTTCCAATCAGTTGTGGTACAAGAAAAGGCTCAAAAAAAACAGGTGAATGTTTTTCAACGAACTTACGGTCCAAATTCAACCCAAAAACTGCCATAGAATTCTACTAGGGCTTCCAACTACACCAA
This sequence comes from Bacteroidia bacterium, assembly GCA_019695265.1. Lineage (NCBI taxonomy): Bacteria > Pseudomonadati > Bacteroidota > Bacteroidia > Bacteroidia bacterium. Next base: position 43,370 of record JAIBAJ010000018.1, read on the forward strand.
ATTCAAGGATTTCTAATGCAGGATTTGGATCTATTCCAATAATCAATTCCGCAATAAACCCAAAATTGTCAATAGAAATTTTAAACTACGTTTCGAGACAAGTGTTAGTAAGGCTTTCAAGTAATTTTTACCGAGAGAACATTATGTAATATCAATTTATATATTAGTTTTCTTATGTAAAATTGTTATAACATAATGTATCCTCGGCATATTCCTAAGTTTGAAAGAATACCGAGAGTACAAAATGAAAGTCCTATTAAGTGTTAATATTTCTTGTAAAATAGGACTAACATTTTGTTTCCTCGGCACTAACTAATACCGAATGTACATTATGTTTAGGCCAATTTTAGGTATTAATTCCTATTGAAAAATAGGCCTAACATACTGTATACTCGGTATTTACCAATCTAAATTTATAAAAGCCTTCGGACTATTTATAAATTAAAATTGGTATAACACTAGCTCGGGATTAACCCAAATCATCCCACATCCCATCGCGCTTGTCATTTGTTCACTTCGTTACAAATGACAATTTTGGGTTTATAACTATCAGGCTACTGCAAGATGGGAGCATTTTAAACCATCCATGTACTTATTTTGGAATTGTAAACTAGTCGGTCATAATGGGCTGCAAAAAAGATAGAAATGAGCAGATGCAAGAAATTTATAGCTCTTTATGTAAATCCCTTGCAGGTAGATTTAATCCATTTGGAGAAAAACTATGAAATAAAAACAGGTAGAGTTTATTTCAAATATCCAACCTACCAACCTAGGCAATTGACCTAATCGACTTTTTCTACTACTACAGCGGTGCCATAGGCAAGTACCTCGGTCATTCCGGCCATTACTTCATTGGCATCATACCTCATATTTATGATAGCATTTGCCCCAGCCTGATGGGCGTGAAAGATCATCAACTGGTAAGCTTCTTCCCTGGCCTTTTCACACAATTCCGTATAAATTGAATTTTTACCTCCGAAAATGGCCAATATCCCTCCGGCGAAATTCCCAATCACACTGCGTGAACGAACCGTAATGCCACGTACTAAACCTAATTGGCGTGTAACTTTATACCCTTCCAATCCGGTACTGGTTGTGATTAATAAACTGGTATTCATTTCCTAAATTTTAGGGTAAAAATAGCTAAATTCAAACACTATTGAGTCCTTTGCATTTACTTTGCATCTCATGCTGAAACGTTTTCTTGACATTTTCCTCTCTTTGGCGATTTTACTTGCAATTACTCCCATCCTGGTATTCATTGCCATGGCTATAAAATGGGGTTCAAAAGGTCCGGTTTTTTATAGGCAAGTAAGAATTGGCAAAGACGGCAAACCCTTTCAAATTTTCAAATTCCGAACCATGCGTCCCGATTCCGATAAATTGGGTCTACTTACAGTGGGTGGTCGAGATCCAAGGATAACCGCTATCGGCTATTATTTGCGCAAGTATAAACTTGATGAACTTCCACAATTTTTGAATGTTTTGGCTGGCGAAATGAGCATTGTAGGTCCTCGCCCCGAGGTAAAAAAATACGTTGATTTATATTCAACCGAACAAAAAAGAGTCTTAGAAGTTAGGCCCGGAATAACCGATTATGCCTCCTTGCTTTATAAGGATGAAAACGATGTTTTAGCGAAGTACCCCGACCCGGAACAAGCATACATTGATATCGTAATGCCCCATAAATTGAAAATAAACCTGGAATACATTAATAATCGAAGCTTTTGGATGGACTTAAAAATCATTGTACTTACTGCAAAGGGTGTAATTTCCTAACTTTGAACCGTGATTTATCGAAGCCGTTCCTTCTTACCTAGATGGGTTATATTCCTAACCGATGTAACCATTGTGCTGTTGGCTTTCCTGCTGGCTTACCAATTACGCTTTAATTTCCATGTTCCTAGTCACGAATCGTTTCGAGTAAAATCAGGATTAATTGCCTTGCTTCTGATTC